>CAYOEI010000194.1:0-2906 GCA_964402825.1 uncultured Hyphomicrobiaceae bacterium | reverse complement strand
CAGGTCTTGTTAGTAGAGGAGTGCCATTCCGTGTTAGTACCGCAAATGAACTAGGCTTTGAAGAAGCTTCTAAATCACGATTGTTTATGATTGGTTCAAAGTTGATCACAGAACAAATGGAGGGGAGATTTCCAGGCTCTGTAATTATTTTGGCAGGATGTGACACTTTGGCTTTACCTGATTTAGCTGAATCCTTCATTTACCGTGGTGCTTCTCAAGTTGTTGGTTGGAATGGTTTAATTGATTCGAATAACAATGATTTGGTTTTGCGTAATCTTTTGAAGCAGACTTTGCTTTTTAATAATGGGATTGAAAAGTCAGTACAAATTGTAAATGAAGAATTAGTTAATATTATACCAAACGATATTGTGTTAAAATATTTTTCAAGTGGAGCAACCTCCGGTATTAATCCATAAATATAAAAAAATCTCATTTAGAAATGAATACCATATTTTACATTTTTCCTATTTTTCTTTTTTTATCGATTTTTTTATTTGAAAATTTCGCATTTGGTCATGGTACCACTGCAGAGGTAATGCCTCCAGTAATGATTGGAAACAAAAACGTCACTTTACAAGCAAGCGCACAAAATTCGGGCGATTTTACGACTGATGAAAAACAAGTCTTCTTCAGAGTGCATGAAACCCAAACAGCTGCTGATGTAAATAATGTCACTTTTAACGTTAAAGCATCAAAAAATAACAAATTCCTATTCAATCATACCTTTCAAAGCGACACAGGAAGACTTTGGCTAATTTTGGATCCTGTTGAAACTAGTGATATGAGCGTGCAAGAAGAAAGACTTTATGATATTATTGGAGAAACAAAAATTGAAGCAGGTAAAGCCTATAGACTAAGTGGGCCAAACCTTGAATCACGAGGCCTATACGAGTTTTATGTAGAAATTTTAAGTATCGATGATTACTCCCAAAAACTTGACGAACCTGTTTCATATGATTTTGGTTTGTCATTTCCAGATAAAACATTACACACCGTTGATGATCTTAATTTTGGAAAACAAGAAATTTCATTGACTTCATATTATGATCAAATTGCTCAATTTGAATTTGATCCTAATAACCAAATGATAAGAATTCAAGTCCCATTTGAATGGTCTAAAGAAAACATAAGTCTAACACCTTTTATCCACGAAGAAATTTTGATTCCAAAAACCTATGGAGACTTTTTGGTATCAGAAATGTTTGGGTCTGTAAATGATTTGGAGTTAAAAGGTCCAGGACTTGTAATTGATGATTCTCTTCGAGATTTCAGAACGGTTCATCTTATCGTAAATCAAAATGAGCTTGAAGAATTATCTCAAGAACAAAAAGGTCAGAAAGGCCTAGCAGAATTTAAATTAATTCCAAGTTCTGCTAAGCAACCTCTTAGTACCATAACTGAAGATTTTCATTATGTCGTAAATTTAAGTTGGGACCCTGACCAAATTTTTTCTGGTGCAAAAACAGTTTTTATTTTTAAAATTTTAGATAATTTTAGAGCCCTAATGCCAGCTGCGGTAAATTATGACTTGACCATATTATATGATAACAAAGAAATTTTCAAAAAAAGAGGTACTAGTAACGTCGATGAGAATTTAAACAGAGTTGAATTCGATGTTCCTGAAAATGTTTCAGGACCAATCACCTTAAGATTCGAAAACATTGCTGATAAAATTCTTGCTAAAGTAGAACTTCCAGTTGTAGTAAATAGAATTTTTCCAGATTCACAATTAAAAATCGAAAATCCTGTTGTAATTCCTAATTGGATTAGAAATAATGCAGGATGGTGGGCAAAGGGTTCAATTGGAGATGAAGACTTTATTCAGGGAATTCAATTTCTAATTAACGAAAAAATTTTTTTAATTCCTAAGACTGTAAATTCCGAAATACTTGATTCTCAAAAAGAGATTCCTTCATGGATAAAAAATAATGCAGGATGGTGGGCCGAAGGACAAATTGATGACAATTCTTTTGTTAACGGGATACAGTTTTTAATTGAAATTGGTGCAATTAGAATTTAAAATCCAATCAATTGTCTTTTGCTGGAATTGGAAATTTTTGATGTTTAAATAGAAGAGGCTTACGTTCTCAAAATTTCAAGAATAAAGAACATTAGGTAAAACATAGACGTTCTAGTCTAGACACTCATTTTCATAAAGGGTATTAAGTCATAGTCTCAAGTTAATGAATTGGGCAGAAGGGTATTAGTATCTCTAATTCTAGGAATTATTCTTTTAGTACCAGCAGGTTTAGGTAGTAATCAAGCATTTGGTCATGGTAGCGCCATTACACCAATAACAGGCACTCTTTTCTTTACATCTTTTAATTCTCTTAACTCCGCCAATTGTGGTCCCGGTGGAGCAGCTCCAGTTGCGGCAGATCCCTGTTTTGGAATTGGACCTGGATCTTTTAATGTATGGAAGGTAACTTTTTCGTGGGATGGTAGTACACTCACTTTCCCTGGTGGCATCACCCCTCTTGCTTTAACTAATGGTGCAGACGGAATTGTTGGTCTTCCAAATGGGAATTTTGCCGTCGGTGGACAAAACTCTGGACTTGTTCACGAACTTACACCAGCTGGAGTTCAGGTTAATGGCGGAGGAACAATATCTGGTGTAGCTCAAGCATATCATCTTGCATTAAATCCGGCAGGTGCATTTCTCTATTCTGCAGGTATTCCAAATTTTGTAGGAAAGTTAGCAGTTCCTATAGCAGCTGCTGGAGTGGCAAATCCTATTGTTGGTTCAGATACCCTTCTTACACAAATTGCATGGGATGGAGCCGGATTACCTTTTTACACATCTAGCCCTGGTACTGGTACTGGTACTTTTGGTTCCCTTGATGTTCCAATTGGAATATCTACTGCGATATTTACTCCAGTAGCTTATTCTCACGGAATGGATTTTG
>CAYOEI010000193.1:0-13199 GCA_964402825.1 uncultured Hyphomicrobiaceae bacterium | reverse complement strand
GTGTGCTGCGCGGCGGCGCCGTTCGGATTGTTTTTCGGACGCCTGGCCAATTTCGTGAATGGCGAGTTGTGGGGGCGCGCCTCCGACGTGCCATGGGCCATGGTGTTCCCGGGAGCCGGGCCTGATAGCCGCCACCCGAGCCAGCTTTACGAGGCCGCGCTTGAAGGGTTGGCGCTGTTTCTGATCATTCGTTATTTCACCCACGTCCACAAGGTATTGAGATTGCCGGGATATGCGTCAGGCATCTTCTTCGCCGGCTACGCATTGGCGCGAATCACAGCGGAAAATTTCCGCATGTATGACCCCGAACATGCTTTTTCCACAGGTATACTGACACCGGGTATAGTCTATTCGGTGCCCATGATCGCCATCGGAATCTATGTGATCTGGCGTGCAAAAAGGCGAGCTGCAGCTTAGGGCCATGTACGCATAAAGTGAGGACCAATTCATGGTGATGGACGTCCCCAATACCAGCTCGGATGGTCTGGACTCACTGCGTTCCAGATTGAAACGGCGCATCGACGCTGAAGGGCCGCTCTCCATAGCGCACTATATGGATGCCTGCCTCGGCGACCCCGAATTTGGGTACTACACGACCCGTGATCCGTTCGGCGCCAGCGGCGACTTCATCACCGCGCCGGAAATCAGTCAGATTTTCGGCGAACTGATTGGATTGTGGTGCGTGATGACGTGGCGCGCCATCGGCAAACCGGACCCGGTTCATCTGATCGAACTCGGGCCTGGACGCGGAACCCTCATGGCGGACGCGCTGCGCGCCGCAAAGATCGCCCCGGAGTTCGAGGAGGCCCTGCAGCTTCATCTGGTGGAAATGAGCCCTGTGCTGCGCCAGCAGCAGCGCAAATGCCTTGAGAATACAAAAATTTCCCCGCACTGGCACACGGAGCTTTCCAGCGTGCCGGGTGGTCCGGCACTCATTATCGCCAACGAATTCCTCGATGCGCTTCCCATCCGCCAGTTCCAGAAAAGGGATGGAGACTGGTTTGAGCGTTGTGTTGGCGTTTCTCAAACCGGGGCGCTCGAATTCCGCCTCTCGCCCGCTTGCATTGATGCAGACGCCCTCATTCCAGATGGTCCGCGCAAAAAGGCCGAAGACGGCGATATCGCCGAAATACGCCCCGCGGCGCAGAGCCTCATCAAGACCATTGCCTCGCGGGGGCACGATCACGCCCTGGCGGCGCTGTTCATTGATTACGGGCACAGAGCCAGTGCGCTGGGAGACACATTTCAGGCGGTCAGGGCGCATGAATTCACCGACCCCCTGGCGGCTCCTGGAGAAGCGGACATCACGAGCCATGTCGACTTTGAATATCTTGCCGCAGCGGCTGAAGATAACGGGTTGAGTGTTCACGGTCCCCTCTCCCAGGCGCGGTTTCTGTCGGGACTGGGCCTGAAGGAGCGCTGCCAGCAACTCGTGAAACATGCCGCAAGCCCGCGCAAGGCCGAAGAAATCTCACAAGGTGCGCAGCGGCTTGTGGACGCCGAGCAAATGGGCGAGCTTTTTCAGGTTATTGCATTCACCAGCGAAGATATCGCGCCACCGCCATTCACCAGTCCGGCAAAGACCGGGAAACGCAAAAGCCCAGCGAAGAGAAAAAGTCCCGTGAAAAGAAAAAGCTCCAAGAGCCGCAAATGATTATTGAAAGCGACACACTTGCCGCCCTGCCCGGCATCACACACGGCTTTGGCACCCGCGAAGGCGGGGTGTCATCGGGTATTTACGCCACGCTCAACTGTGGCGCAGGGTCGGACGATGATCAGGATAATATTGCGTGTAACCGGTCACGGGTGGCTGCCCGGCTGGGGGCATCACCGCACAGCCTTATAACGCCATATCAAATCCACTCGGCGGACGTAGCGGTCGTCGACGAGCCATGGGCGCCGGGGCGTGGCCCGAAAGCCGATGGCGTGGTCACCAGCCGGCCTGATCTCGCCATCGCAATTTCAACCGCGGACTGCGTGCCCGTGCTGTTTGCCGACCCGGAAACAAAAGTGATCGGCGCGGCGCATGCCGGCTGGCAAGGCGCCTTATCAGGCATACTGGAAGCCACACTTGGGCAGATGGAGCGCCTTGGAGCACGGCGCACGCATATATACGCCACCATCGGACCCGCGATTTCTCAGGCCGCGTATGAAGTAGGTGAGGAGTTTGAGGCCAGGTTCCTGCAGAAAAATCGCGAAAACGCACGCTTTTTCAGCCGTGATAATAAACAGTCCCGGCCTCATTTCGATTTGACCGGATATGTCGCGGCGAGGTTGCAGGACGCCAGGCTGAATACGGTTGATAAAATACAGTTATGCACATACCAGGAAAAGACGCGTTTTTTCAGCTATCGAAGATCGTGCCACGCACATGAGCCGGACTATGGCCGTCAAATCTCTGCCATTATGATCGCGTGAAATAGACCGTCGATAAATTAGGCGCATGCCCAGCACATCAGAGCCGCTGGACGCCTTCGCCCAGACGCTGTACAAATTGCAGATGGGGGCTAGCTGGGTTGAGCCAAATCATTGAATTTGTGAGATATCCAGTGGTAACTGATGTAACGGAAATTAGGCGAGTATTAAGCATGCGTACGACGGCAGCGGGACGCATCACGGGCTATTTTACCACGCTGGCATTGTTGCTGGCGCTGGCCATCGCGCTTGCCGGTTGCGCAGGCGGGGCGCTTACCAGTGCTTTTAGCGGGTCGGGCGGCGATTCAGGCTCAAGCAAACTGGATCCAATTTCCTTTGCCCAGATCATTGGCCCGCCAGCCGCTATCTCCAGACAATTGACCAGCCAGCTGATCAGCGCCGCACAACAGAAAAACATCCCTGTCATCACCGAGAAGGGCAAACCGGCTACGTTTACGGTGCGCGGGTATCTGGCCCAGTCGAATGAGCGTAAAGGCGAGAAGATCACCTATATCTGGGATGTCACCGACGCGTCGGGCAAGCGCGTCCACCGCATATTGGGTGAACAGACCATTCCTGTGAAATCGGGTGCAAAACCCTGGACGTCAGTCAATCAGGCGGCAATGCAGAACATCGCATCAAAAACCGCCAATGATCTGGCGTTGTGGCTGCCGAAGCAAAAGGCCGCGGCGGGCACTGTTGCAAGCACCAGGCCGGCGAGAAACACCTCCACCCGTACTGGCGCCCGTACTGGCGCCCGTACTGCGAGCACGCAGGCAGCCCGCAAGCCCGCGCCCGCCCCTTCCGCACAGACCAAACCAAAAAGGTCCGGCACGATCGTGGCGCTGGTCCCTCCGGTCAGCGGCGCGCCGGGAGACGGCCGCTCCGCGCTCACCAAGGCCATACGCCAGCGCCTTCGGGTGAAGGGCGTACATATTGCCAGCACTGGCGGCGTGGATGTCTACAAGATCCATGGCAAGGTCACGATGGGCAAAGCGAGTTCGACGACGCAGAGTATCAAAATCGTGTGGCAGCTTCTGAGCCCGAAAGGCAAGGACCTTGGCTCAGTCACGCAGCAGAGCGACGTCGCAAAAGGATCGCTCGACAAGTCATGGGGCCCGGCCGCGACATCGGCCGGAAACGCGGCGGCAAACGAAATACTCAAGCTCATTGCCAAGAGCCGTGGTTGAGTCATCCCGCCCTGACGGCGCCACTGGCAGCCTTGAGAACGCCACGGAATGTCTAGCCTTGTTCTAACCTGTTTACACGCATCAAGTGCGTTGCTACAAAGCTGCCCTCGCATGAGAGCCGGATGGTCCTCAAATAGCGTAGCGGTAGGACAAATAAAAAAGTCCCCAACCGTCATGGTAGTGTCACGTCTCTGGCTGGGGAACGGCATATGAAACTGGTTGCGGGCAATTCCAATCGCCCTTTAGCGGAAGCGATTGCCGCTTATCTCAAGATACCGCTGGCAAAATGCTCCGTACGCCGTTTTGCGGATATGGAGATATTCGTCGAGATTCTGGAGAATGTGCGCGGTGAGGACGTCTTTGTCCTCCAGTCCACCTCCTATCCCGCCAATGACCATCTGATGGAACTGCTCATCATGATCGATGCGCTCCGTCGTGCATCGGCGCGGCGCATCACAGCCGTACTGCCCTATTTCGGCTATGCACGCCAGGACCGCAAGGTTGGCCCTCGCACTCCAATTTCCGCGAAACTGGTGGCGAATATCATATCCCAGGCCGGTGCTAACAGGGTCCTCACCCTTGATCTGCATGCCGGGCAGATTCAGGGCTTCTTCGATATTCCGACCGATAATCTCTATGCGGCGCCGGTTAATGTGGCTGACATCAAAGATCATTATGACGTCACCAAGCTCACGGTGGTTTCACCTGATGTCGGTGGTGTTGTCAGGGCGCGCTCGCTGGCGAAGCGGTTCGGAGCGCCCCTGGCGATCATCGACAAGCGCCGTGAAAAGGCTGGTGAATCGGAAGTCATGAATGTGATTGGTGATGTCGATGGCACTACCTGCATTTTGGTGGACGACATCG
Source organism: uncultured Hyphomicrobiaceae bacterium (assembly GCA_964402825.1). Classification (GTDB taxonomy): domain Bacteria; phylum Pseudomonadota; class Alphaproteobacteria; order Rhizobiales; family Methyloligellaceae; genus UBA2767. Next base: position 8,730 of record CAYOEI010000193.1, on the reverse strand, counting down.
TCGATTCTGGCGGCACCTTGTGCAATGCCGCCGAAGCCTTGCTTAAACAGGGCGCGAGCGAGGTCAGCGCCTATATCACGCATGGGGTTCTTTCGGGCGGAGCGGTGGCCCGGATTACCGCATCTGAGTTGAAAACCCTGGTTATTACGGACTCCATCCAGCCCACCGAAGCGATCCGGGTAGCCGATAATATCAGGGTCATGTCCATTGCGCCGCTCATTGGTGAGGCCATCGCCCGCACTGCCGGCGAAAAATCAGTATCAAGCTTGTTTGACTGATTAGGCGGGAAGCCATTGCCAGCGCGGCTTTGCGGCGTTATAAGCGCGCGAGAATTTAGCAAATGCGCGTCTTGATACCAGACCAGCGCAGGCGAGAAATACGGGACCGTAAACAGGTCCCTATCCCTATTTTGAAAGGACGAGATATGGCTGAGATCAGCGAGATCAAAGCTGCGGCACGTGATCAAACAGGTAAGGGCGCCGCCCGCGCCATACGCCGCGAGGGACGCATTCCAGCCATCATCTATGGCGACAAGAGCGACCCGCAGCAGATCAGCCTCGATAACAAGGAGTTGTGGATGCAAGTCAGGAAAGGTCAGTTCCTGAACACCATCTACATGCTGGATGTCGACGGCACGAGCGAACGCGTGATCCCGCGTGATATACAGATGCACCCGGTGAGTGACGTGCCCATTCACGTCGATTTCCTGCGGCTTGGCAAAGATGCCAAGGTTACCGTCGAAGTTCCGGTGAATTTTCTCAATGAAGAGGACTCTCCCGGCCTCAAGCGTGGCGGTGTGATGAATGTCGTGCGCCACACTATTGAATTGAGATGTGTGGCAGAAGCAATACCGGAACGTCTTGATGCCGATCTTGCAGGTCTGGATATCGGCGATTCCCTTCACGTCTCATCGATAACGCTCCCCGAAGGCGTTGAGTTGACCATTTCCGACCGTGACTTCACCGTCGTAACCATCGTCGGACGCATGGCCGAGATTGTGGAAGAGGACGAATTAGAAGGCATTGAGGACGAAGAGCTCGAAGGCGAGGAAGGCGAGGAAGGCGAAGGCGAAGACGGCGATGACGCCGAGGCCAGTGAGGACAAAGACTAATTCATCCACCTTGCCTGCGGGCCAAAAGAGGCCTTGGCTCCTATGAAGTTGCTCATTGGACTTGGAAACCCCGGCGCGGAACACACTTCCAACCGGCATAATATCGGTTTCATGGCGCTCGACGCCATTGCCGGTACCCATGGTTTCGGACCCTGGCGGAGCAAGTTTCAGGGTCAGCTTTCACAAGGGAGGCTGGGGAGCGAAAAATGCCTTCTCCTGAAGCCATCCACCTATATGAACGAATCCGGGCGCGCCGCCAACGAGGCGATACGCTTCTACAAACTCGAACTTGATGATGTGATCGTGCTGCACGATGAAATCGACCTCGCGCCGGCCAAAATTCGCGTGAAAACGGGCGGCGGCGTTGCCGGTCACAACGGGCTCAGATCGCTGACAAGCCATATCGGCAATGACTATGTGCGCGTGCGCATCGGCATCGGCCATCCCGGCGACAAATCAAAAGTCCATGCTCATGTTTTGAAGAATTTTTCAAAATCCGAGCGGGCATGGGTTGAGCCGCTGATTACGGCAATCGCAGATGCGGCCCCGCATTTGGCTGAGGATGAACCTGCCAACTTTATGAATAAGGTGGCGCTCGCCTTCAACAGCGATAAAAAGCCTGCGCCCTCTACGCCTAAGAAACGTGGCCGTTCACCCAAAAAGCCTTCGGCCAAAAAGCCTTCGGCCAAGGCACCCACTCAACGTGATCTGGCGCGCAATGCCGCCAGCAATACGCACCGGACAGATGATGTTCAATCCGTTCGCGAAAGCGGACCTTTTGCCCGGTTACGGGGTTTTTTCGGCGCAAAAAACGAAAAAAAGAAGTAAGGACGCGAAAAACTCATGGGCTTTAAATGCGGGATCGTCGGACTGCCGAATGTTGGCAAGTCCACCCTCTTCAACGCGCTGACGCAAACGGCCGCGGCCGAGGCCGCCAACTATCCCTTTTGCACCATTGAACCCAATGTGGGCGAGGTGCAGGTGCCCGACCCCCGGCTCGATAGAATCTCCGCTATTGTCAATCCGCAAGCAACCATCCCCACCCGGCTTACCTTTGTCGATATTGCCGGGCTGGTGAAGGGCGCCTCCAAGGGCGAGGGTCTCGGCAACCAGTTCCTGGCGCATATCCGCGAGGTGGACGCCATCGCTTATGTACTGCGCTGCTTCGAGGATCCGGACGTGACCCATGTTGATGGCCGCATCGACCCGCTGAGCGACGCGGAAACGGTCGAGACGGAGTTGATGCTCGCCGATATGGAGAGCCTTGAGAAACGCATCGACGGGCTGGAGAAGAAAATCCGGGGCCAGGACAAGAACGCCAAGAAAACCCTTGAGCTGGTGTATTCGGCGCTTGAATTGCTAAGGGAAGGAAAACCGGCACGGGTTGCACTGGTGGCGCCAGAAGACCGGCGCGCGTTCCAGGCGCTCAACCTGCTCACCTCCAAACGCGTACTCTATGTCTGCAATGTGGACGAGGCGTCGGCGGCTACGGGCAACGCCTATTCGAGGCAGGTGGAAGAGCAAATTGCCGAGGCCGCTAAAGCTGCCGGCGACTCAGACCCTAAACCCGCCGAAGTGGTTATTATTTCCGCCAAAATCGAAGCCGAACTGGCCCAGCTCGATCGCGATGAGCGCACCGAATATCTGAGCGATCTTGGCCTTGAAGAACCGGGTCTCGACCGGCTCATCCACACCGGCTATCACCTGCTCGAACTGATCACCTATTTCACCGCCGGCGAAAAGGAAGTCCGCGCCTGGACGGTGCCGCAAGGAACCCCTGCCCCCAAAGCCGCCGCCGTCATCCACACCGATTTTGAAAAGGGCTTTATCCGCGTCGAGACCATCGCCTATGACGATTTCATCTCACTGGGGGGTGAACAGGCGGCGAAAGAAGCTGGCAAGATGCGCCTTGAGGGCAAGGAATATATCGTCAAGGATGGCGATCTGCTGCACTTCCGCTTCGCTAACTGATGACCGGGCAGCCTCCAGAGAAAATCCGGGTCCTGCGCTCCATAGAGACAGTCGACGGCGGGCGCTGCGTCGACTTCTTCATCCGGCCCGATGGTACATTCGGCTTTGAGGAATATCGCCGTGACATCGAAGACGCGCGCGGCTGGTTCCCAATCGGATTTCACATCGAGAAAAGTTTTATGAGCGAGCAAGAGGCTGAGGCCAATGCGCTCAAAGCCGTCATCTGGCTCAAGGATGCGCTTTAGGGCTTGTCCTGCTGCCCGTAACTCTCGAAGCGTTTGAGAACGCGTTCCATCTCTTCATCATCCAGAATATGCGGCGCGCCGATTTGCAGCACGGCGGCATATTGCGCCGCCAGGGTCTCAACCTCGCGCGCCAAATCCAGAGCCGCGCCAAGGTTTTCCCCGCATGCAATCTGCCCGTGATTGGCCATCAGGCAGGCCTTGCGGTCCTTGAGCTTTGCGGCGACAGCGCCGGCCAGCTCAGCTGTCCCAAAGGTGGCGTAGTCAGCGAGCGGAATGTCATTGCCGCCCGCAACGGCGACCATATAGTGGAACGCCGGGATGGGCTTATGGGCGCAGGCGAGCGCCGTTGCAAAAAGCGAATGGGTATGGACGACCGCCTTGGCGTCTTCACGCGCCGCATAAGCGCTAAAATGAAAGCGCCATTCGCTTGATGGCTTGCGGAGGCCTTCTGAACTGGCTCCATTATCATCAATGAAAACAATATCTTCTGGAATAAGATCGCCATATGACATGCCGGTTGGCGTGATCAGCATGCCGCCAGCAAAGCGCGCCGATACATTGCCTGACGTACCAGGCGAAAGGCCCTCACTCGACATCGCCAATGCGGTGTCAATGATCTCCTGACGGAGCCAGTGCTCGTCGGCGTTATTCGTCATCGGCGTTATGCGTCATCGGGGTCATCATCGATCATTTCCGGGTAAAGCCCCAGCAGCCCATCGAGGCTGGCGTCGCACACGCCGCGCTCGGTAATCAACCCCGTTATCAGGCGCGCCGGGCTGACATCAAAGGCCGGATTGGCCGCCGGGCTTCCAGGCGCGGCGATATCAATCGTAATCACTTCGCCCTCGCTCGTGCGTCCGCTCATTTGCGTCACTTCTTTGCTCCCGCGCTCCTCGATAGGCACTTCAAACCCGTCCTGAAGTTCCCAGTCAATGGTCGTGTGCGGCAGTGCCACATAGAACGGCACCTCATTGTCGGCGGCCGCGAGCGCTTTGAGATAGGTGCCGATCTTGTTGATGACATCGCCATTGGCGGTGATGCGGTCCGTGCCGGTGATGCACAAATCAATGTCCCCGCGCTGCATCAGATGCCCGCCCGCATTGTCGGCAATGATGGTGTGGGGTACATCCGCATGCCCAAGCTCAAAGGCGGTCAGCGCCGCACCCTGATTGCGGGGGCGGGTTTCATCCACCCAGACGTGAAGCGGTATCCCGGCGCCGTGGGCCTGATAAATCGGCGATGTCGCCGTGCCCCAATCCACCGTGGCCAGCCATCCCGCGTTGCAATGGGTGAGGATGTTCACCGGCTTGCCTTTCTTGCGCCTGGCTATCTTGCGAATGAGCTTGAGCCCGTGCACGCCGATCATGCGGCACATCTCCACATCCTCATCGCAAATTTCAGCTGCGCGCGCGTAAGCCGCGATCACCCGTTTCTCGTGCGGCAAATTTCTTACCGCAAAAGTCATCTCGTCCACCGCCCAGCGCAGATTGACCGCCGTTGGCCGTGTGCAGATGAGCAATTCGGACGCGGCCTCAAGATTTTCATTCGACGCATCCTCGCGCAGCGCCAGGCAAATTCCGTAAGCCGCCGCGGCGCCGATCAGAGGCGCGCCGCGCACCAGCATGTTCTTTATCGCGCGGGCGGCATCGACGACGGTTTTTAACTCAGCTGTTTCAAATACATGGGGGAGTTTGGTCTGATCGATTATGCCGATGGTCCAGCCATCGTCATCGACCCAGATGGTGCGGGTATGTGTGCCGTTGATCTTCATGGGAGTAGTGCCTAATTTTTATACCGCACAATTTATCTAAAAAAACCGGTTCCCATCCCCGCCTTCGCGGGGACAGGCTTTTTCAGATTGCGACTCAATCCCCTTCAAACTCAATCAGTGTATGACAGTCGACGCCGAGCGCTTCAACCCGGGCGCGGCCCTTCAGGTCCGGCAAATCGATCACAAAGACGGCCGCCACAATGTCCGCGTCGAGCTTGCGCAGCAGTTTCACCGCCGCTTCCGCCGTGCCGCCGGTGGCAATGAGATCATCGACCAGCAACACGCGCTCCCCTTTGGCGATGCAGTCCTCGTGGATCTCGATGACGTCGACGCCATATTCCAGCTCATAGTCCTGGCCGATGGCCTTGCCCGGCAGCTTGCCCTTTTTGCGGATCGGCACGAAGCCGCAGCCCAGCCGGTCGGCAACGGCGCCCCCTAAGATAAACCCGCGCGCCTCGATACCGGCGACAGTTTCCACATGGCTGTCCGCAAACGGCGCGGCCATTTGCTGCACGCAAGCCGTAAACCCCCTGGCGTCGCCCAGCAGCGTGGTGATGTCGCGAAACAGGATGCCCGGCTTGGGATAGTCGGGAATGGTGCGCACCAGTGCGCGGATGTCGTTTTCTGTCATTGCATGAAGCTCCCTACAGCACCCGGCCGGCCACGGCGTCGAGCTTGCTCAAAAGCTCCGGATCGCGCGCTTCCGGAGCGGTGATGATGGCCACGTCCAGCGCCTTGTCGGACCCGATGGGACATGGAGAATGTGTCCGCGGCATATCCCTCGCCAGAGCGCCTATCAGGCGCGTGGCCTTATCCACATTGTCACGCAGGGTCCGCAGCAGGATTGCAATATCAATGTCCTTATGATCTTCGTGCCAGCAATCATAGTCGGTGACCATGGCGACCGTCGCGTAACAGATCTCAGCCTCGCGGGCGAGCTTGGCCTCTGGCATGTTGGTCATGCCAATGACATCGCATCCCCATGAGCGGTACAGATGCGATTCCGCCCGGGTGGAGAATTGCGGGCCTTCCATGACGAGATATGTGCCGCCGCGCTTGTAGTCGAGATCTTCTGTCTTCGCGGCCGCTTCAACCTGATCGGCAAGGGCGGGACTGACAGGGTCGGCAAAAGACACATGGGCGACGCAGCCCGGCCCGAAAAAACTTTTTTCGCGGGCGAAAGTGCGGTCGATGAACTGATCGACAATAACGAATGTGCCGGGCGCAAGCTCTTCACGGAACGACCCGCAGGCGGAGATCGACACAAGGTCCGTCACCCCGGCGCGCTTGAAAGCATCGATATTGGCGCGGTAGTTGATCTGGCTGGGGCCAAGTCTGTGGCCGCGCCCGTGCCGGGGCAGGAACACCAGCGGCAGCCCGTCCAGTTCTCCGTATCCCAGCTCGTCCGAGGGTTCACCCCACGGGGTATGGATGAGCTCCGAGCGGGTGTTCTGCACACCCGGCAGATCATACACTCCGCTCCCGCCCATGATGCCAAGCACGGTTTTTGTCATACTCTGTATCCCCCTGCCGTAATGGTCTGCTTTTTCACAAGCTTTGTTCTTCCCTCTTCGCGCGGCGCGAATCTTATACCAGCTCTCACTGATATTAGCGCCAAAGAAAACATCCGTTTCCTCCCGCAACGCACCGCATCCAAATTCACATGAGCATCGTTACTGGACGGCATAGACTCTTTTCAAACGCCTGTTCAGGAGAAACGCATGACTAAACGTACCCTTACACTTTCCGTCCTTGCCGCCTCTCTCATGCTGGCCGGACCCTCTTTCGCCGTGGAAAAGAAAAAAGACGCCATGATGAAGGACAGCATGAAAAAAGAAACCATGATGAAGTCCGATGACATGAAAAAGGACCACATGAAAAAAGACGCCATGATGAAGCCCGATGGCATGAAAAAGGACGGCATGAAAAAAGACACCATGATGAAGTCCGATGGCATGAAAAAGGACGACATGAAAAAAGACGCCATGATGAAGTCCGACGGCATGAAAAAGGACGCCATGATGAAAGACGGAATGAAAAAAGATAAGATGATGAAAAAGAACTAAGGCCACCTGAAACCTCCAGGCGGGCCTGTTTCTCACTGAGGCGGCCCGCCCGGCACACGGGCCCCGCCCAGGCGGGGCCTTTCCATTTGCGCCTCACATAGCCCATACTTCCCTCACAAGCACATGCATCCAAACCCTTTGCCTGAGCGTTGCTATGATCAGATAACATTGGATCAATCCCCGAACCCTCCAGGAGAACCATTGTCATGGATCTTTCAAAGAGACATTTTCTGCAACTGCTTGGCGCCGGCGCCACGCTCGCAATAGCGGGTGCGGGCAGCGCCCTGACAGGAGCGGGCAACGCCATGGCTGAAATGGTTTCAAAGCTCAAGCTGAGCGATGCCGAGTGGCGCAAGCGCCTGAGCCCCGAGCGCTACAATATCCTGCGCAAGGAAGGCACCGAGCGCGCCTTCTCCAGCCCGCTGGACCAAGAGAAGCGCGCCGGCCAATTTCATTGTGCTGGCTGTGATCTGGCTCTGTTCGACAGCAACACCAAATTTGACAGCCGCACCGGCTGGCCGAGCTTTTTCCGCCCCATATCCGGCCACGTGGAAACCAAGACGGATTTCAAGCTCATCTTCCCGCGCACCGAGTATCATTGCGCGCGTTGCGGCGGCCATCAGGGACATATCTTCAACGATGGTCCCAAACCCACAGGCAAACGCTATTGCAACAACGGCCTGGCGCTGACCTTCAAGCCCATCTCGGCCTGACCACAACGCGCTCAACCCATTATTGAAACGATTTTGGAGTGTCCCCTATGTCCCGTTTTCAGTTCATGACTGTTGCCGCTCTGACATCGGCCTTGCTTGCCGGTTGGGCCGCGCCCTCAAACGCCGCCGGCAGCAAGGTGGCGATCTTCGCCGGTGGCTGTTTCTGGTGCGTGGAGGCGGATTTCGACAAGGTGTCGGGCGTCATCAGCACCACATCCGGCTACATTGGCGGCAATGCAAAATCCGCGAATTACAAGCGTGTGTCGGCCGGCGGCACCGGACATTATGAAGCGGTGAAAATTGTCTACGACCCGGGCAAGGTTACCTATGACCGCCTGCTGCATGTGTTCTGGCGCAGCGTCGACCCGACAGATGCCGGGGGTCAGTTCTGTGACCGGGGGGCAAGCTACAAGACAGGTATCTTCATCGCCAACGAAGCCGAGCGGAAAACTGCTCTGGCCTCAAAGCAAAAAGCCATGACCGCGCTGGGCAAGAAAATTGTGACCCCTGTGATCAAGGCCGGCGCCTTTTATAAAGCGGAAGGCTATCACCAGAACTACTACACGCGGAATCCGATCCGCTACAAAGTCTACCGTTACGGCTGCGGCCGGGATGCGCGGCTCAAGTCATTATGGGGCTCGCAAGCCATGGCGGGCATTAGAGGATAAACTTAATCCAGTTGCTGATCGTGCGAATAATGACGATAGCGCCTTGGCAAAACTATTGCTGAAGGAAGAGCTAAAATTTCCTTCGAACGCCAGCTGTAACCATGTTTGATCCGCAGTGGTTACATCCGAACAATCCATACACGCCGGAGCGGTGATGCAGGCGTAAAACGCCCTCCCACTGTTTG
>CAYOEI010000192.1:0-3828 GCA_964402825.1 uncultured Hyphomicrobiaceae bacterium | reverse complement strand
ATGTCTCCGATTTGAGAAATATTTCCATCCATGGAATAGACCGACTCGAACGCAATGATCTTCGGCGTGTCCTGGTCATATTTCTGAAGCAACTCTTCCAGATGCTCCAGGTCATTATGCCGCCAGATATGCTTTGGACCGCCGCCGTGGCGTATGCCTTCGATCATCGAGGCATGATTTTTTTCATCAGAGAAAATCACGCAGCCAGGCAGCAGCTTTACAAGCATGCTGATTGAAGCGTCGTTGGCGATATAGCCGGATGTGAAGAGGGGTGCGGCTTCCTTACCGTGAAGATCTGCGAGTTCCACCTCGAGTTCCACGTGATAGTGCGTTGTACCGGAGATATTGCGCGTCCCCCCCGAACGCGCACCAGCGGTATCGATGGCATCATGCATGGCTGCGATGACAACAGGGTTCTGACCCATGCCGAGATAATCGTTGGAGCACCACACCTTGATGTCGTGCTGCTCGTCGGACATAAAATGTTCTGCGTTGGGGAAATTGCCGCACTTGCGGCGAATATCGGCAAATTCCCGGTATCGGCCTTCCCGTTTAATTTCCTTCAAGGCGTCCGCGAATTTTTTCTCGTAGTTCATCGCCATCCCTTAATAATGTGCACCATACTCGTGGAGAATCCATCATCCATTGCTGGATTTATATCTCCATAGTACAAAACCTGTAATCATTCCAATACCTAGAAAAAATCACATTCCCGGCATGGGTGATTCTGCCGCAGGCTGAAAACAAAAAAAGCGCCACTGCGAAGATTTTCACAATGGCACTTTCTCATAACCTGAATCTATCGTCTTTGATCTATGTTAATAGGCTGATGCAATCACTCCCACATGATCTCTTCCGTAGAGATCGCGGCGAAAATTGACTGTTCCATCCTTGGTGACCCAGGCAGTGACATAGACAAAATAGACCGGCACACGCCGCTTCAGGTTGACGTCCTTGCGCGCACCGCTCAATTCCATTTGAGCGACTTTGCCAGCATCCCAGCCCTGGTTGGCCTCCAGCAGCCATGTCACCAGCTGTTTCACATTCTGCACCCGCACACAGCCTGAACTATGGGCCCGGAAATTCCTGGAAAACAGGCTCTTGGACGGCGTGTCATGCATGTAAACGGAATGCGCATTGGGAAAATTGATTTTCACAAATCCCATGGAATTCTCTTTCCACGGCTGCTGGCGGTAGGCGTAACCATATACAGCCGATGAATTCCAGTTGATTTTTTGTGGATTGAGCTTGCGGTTACCGCTATAGGCATCAATACGATATTCGCTGAGAATATCCTTGCCTCGGTGCGCATACAATTTGGCTTTCGGCACCAGATCCTTACGCACAATGCTTTGCGGTATATGCCAGTAAGGATTGAAATTAACCTGGTGAATTTGACTGCGCAAGATTGGCGTACGGCGGTCCACCTTGCCGACAACTGCGGCGTGGCGCGACACGACCTGATCATTATCGATGGCTTCGATTTGCGCCGCCGGGATATTGACCATCACATATTTTTTGGCCGCTGATCTGGACAGCGTGCGGAGTCGATCCAGGTTGGTCCGAAGTTGACGCAATCTGGCGTTTGCCGGCACGTTGAGCGCCAGAATGGTCGATTTGTTCACGATGCCGGTAGGTGTCAGTCCATTACGGATCTGGAAGCGCTTCACGGCCTCGGTGAGATAGTAGCCGAACAGCTTCGATCTACTGCCGGGCTGCAAGTCGCTTGTCAGCTCCAGCCGTTGGCGCAACAGCACCACTGCAGAATGGCGCACACCGGTCCTCAGCTTCAGCATCGACAAGGGCTTCCATCCACCCCTGGCTACGATCGCCTGATAGTATTGAATGGCTGCCTGGATTGGCGCGATATTGGATTTTGAGAGTGTCGGATAGCCTTTGGGTGGTTGAGATTCCCACTCGCGTGCCGAGGAGCGGCCATAAGGCTGACCGGATGAAGAGACACCCGCTCCCCAATTTCTGCCCCACCCTGCTGAACCGACATCGGCACTCGAACTACCGGTCCACAGCAAAGCTATTGTCAGCACGAGCAGCGCGGTCAGGTTAGAAATGTGGCATTTGTACCTACGCATATACTTGAATGGCACTGTTACTTTCCTCACATCCGGACCCCTTCCGGGCAGCAGAATCACGCGCTGCGGTTCCAATCATATGATTTTCAGGGTTAACAAAACACGACTGAATGTCCCATTTCTGTTAATCGGCCTCATCAATCTGAATCGCAAACACTTATATGCCCATGTGTGTCACGCTATTCAGGTAATTTGTCAAAACTGCGGGAAATACAGCTTATCTGGGGAAAAGCTGCTTGTTTTTGCCAAAAAAACCCCCCGGGGTCGAAACCCCGGGGTTAGGTTTGCCTACAGATGCAGTGGTGATTACAGACGATAGCGAATTTGGTTGGCCCAGAATTTCTCAAGGCTGTGCAGCGCTGTGTTCATATTATCCAGATCGCTATCACCAACTCCGCCAACCTGCTCAAGCGAAGTCATCTGCCTGTTGTACAACTCGTTGATGACGTTGCAGACTTCCTTGCCTTTGTCCGTCAACCGAACGCGAACCGACCTGCGGTCGCTTGTGGAGCGCTCGTGGTGGATATAACCGGCTTCGACCAGTTTCTTCAGATTGTAGGAAACGTTGGAACCCAGGTAATATCCCCGGCTTCTCAACTCGCCCGCCGTCAACTCGGCATCGCCGATGTTGAACAGCAACAGCGCCTGAACGCTGTTCACTTCCGAGCGACCAATCCGTTCAAATTCGTCCTTGATGACATCGAGCAACAAGCGGTGCAGCCGCTCGATCATCCGCAGTGATTTGAGATAGTGCCCTTTAAGCTCTTCTTTTTGGGGCACCGTCTCAGAACTCATATCCAAGGCGACGCTCATGACCTGCCTCTTTTGTTTGAAGTCTCCCCTAATGACAGAGGAAACTACAGCAAGCAGGCTAAAATCAGCTTAAGAGGAAGGCTTAAAAAGCTCTTAAGGCGGTCCATTAATTTTAAGCGAATGGATTTATCGGCTTGAAACCATCCTCTTCCTCCATCGAGAAACAGGCCTCCACCATTTCATCGCTCACCTCTTCGAGTGTCGCAGGGGACCAATTGGGCTTCTCGTTCTTATCGATAAGAAGCGCGCGAATGCCTTCATAGAGTTCGCTGCCAGTTAAAAAGGCACGTGCGATACGCCCTTCCAGTTCGAGTGCTTCTTTCAGTGTTGGCTGACCTGAGTGGCGAACCTGCCTAAAAGCTACCTTGAGGCTCAGCGGTGAATTCCTGGCGATAGTCCGTGCTATTTCCCTGGACCATTCGGCGTGCGTACCGCTGGAGCCCTCCAGCGAAGCCAAAATCCCCTCAACGCTGTCAGCAGAAAAATGTTTATCGATCTGATCTTGCATCTTCAGCAGGGATGAAGGGCCGGGGTCAGCGTGCCGCCCGTCCAGCACCGGGTCTATCGGGTCTGCGTCGCACATGGCGGCAATGATGGCGTCATACTCCGAAGCGTCGATGCAATGAGTAAGCAACCCCAGCGCATAAGCATCAGCTCGATCGATCTGGTTTCCGGTGAGCGCCAGATAGAGACCAATCTGCCCCGGCATTCTTGGCAGGAAATGGGTCGCGCCCACATCTGGGAAAAAGCCGATAACCGTCTCAGGCATGGCGAAGCGGTAGTTCTCGCCTGCGACCTTGTGCGTCCCGTAAAGTGAAATCCCGACGCCGCCACCAAAAACGAAACCGTCCATCAGCGACACGTGCGGTTTTATGAACCGGTCAAGTGTCCAGTTATGCTGATACTCGCTTGTATATTTCTCCAG
>CAYOEI010000191.1:0-5909 GCA_964402825.1 uncultured Hyphomicrobiaceae bacterium | reverse complement strand
GCCCTAACGGGCGGGCCTCAATGGCCTGCCGCGCGTAGCGCGGTAGCCGGTGCAATTCGGCAAAGCGGTTCCGTATCGCTGGTTTTGTTTCGCTCACGGCTATTCCTCGGCTTCGCCTCGGGCCTGCGCGGGCGCGCCCTAACGGGCGGGCCTCAATGGCCAGCCGCGCTATGCGCGGTAGCCGGTGATATATAGCAGAGCGGTTCAGCATCACTCCGGCTACCGAGGCGCAGCCGAGGCAAGCGCGAATGCGCGCCGCCCGGACAGGGCGCGCCCGCGCAGGCCCCGCCGAAGGCGGGAATAGCCGTGAGCGAAAACATACCCGAGGCGCAGCCGAGGCAAGGCCGAACGGCCGCCGCGCGAAAGCGCGCGCCCGCGCAGGCCCCGCGCAGCAGGAATAGCCGTGAGCGATATAAAACCAGCGCAGCTGGGTCTAAAACTTTGCTTGCTTTTTTTGAATTTTCACCTGGCGGCTTGAAACCTTCAACGCGTCGCCGAGCGTCATGACACCGCGTGTCTCAAGTGGGCCCAGCATGGCAAGGAAGATGGCGGCTGTTGTTTCGGCGTCACCAAGGGCCGTATGCCGACCCGATATTTCCACCCCCATGCGCTCTGCGGTCGCGTTCATGGAGTGGTCGCTCATATGGTCATGCAGAAAGGCGGAGAGCAGCAACACATCAAGCACCGGGTTCTGAAACGATACACCCGATGCCTTTTCTTTCAGTTCAAGAAACCTCATGTCGAAAGCCGCGTTGTGCGCCACCAGCACGGCGCGGCCGCAGAAGCGATGAAACCGGGGTAGCGCGGTTTTAGCGTCCGGTTTGCCATTCACGTCCTTGTCGGTGAGACCGTGAAAGCGGGTTGAGCTTTTGGGGATTTTCCGGCCTGGATTGATGAGCTGCTCAAACGTCTCGCTCCTGAGAGTCCGGCTATTGACGACCCGGATCGCGCCAATGGAAATCAGCTCATCGCCATTCGAAGGCTCAAGACCGGTGGTTTCGGTGTCGAACACCACGCAGCGTAATTCCTTTAAGGGGGTATCGTTGAGTTTGCGGTCCCCCTGGCGTTTGAACAGATCGAAATCATAGAATTCCGGCCGCGGGGGCAGGGCCTCACCGGTTTCATCTCCCATATCGGCGGCGGGAGAGAAGGTCAGTACATAGCCTTCCGTCTCAACTTCGTCGGAACAAATAAGAGCCAGTTGTGCATCGATATGCGTGGCTCCATCAAGGCGTTCACAGATTATTTGGCGTCTGATGCGCAGCTTGCGTGTCTTGTCGCCGCGCTGTTTTTCCGTCAGCTCTTCCAGCGCCTCGAGAACAGGTTTTCTCTCGAACAGTGAAAACAGATTGCGCCCCAGCCCAAACGCTTCAGGCCGCTTTAAGATACGCATCGCAGCCTGATTGTAGAGCAGCACCCGGTTGTCCAGATTGCAGACAATCACCCCTTCGCTCAAATCAAGCAGGATGGTTTCTAAACGGCGTTTATAGGTTTCAGCGCTTTCGACGGCGGTATCAATGGCTGCCTGCCGCTTGTCCCGTGCGGTAATGAACCTGGCAATCAGATGCTGGACGGCTTCCGAGAGCCCTCCGGTCAGATGTCCATCGGCAATTTCGATCTGCCGGACTTTTTTTGCGTGGCTGAGGGTTTCGATTTCCCGGGTGATCGCTTCGATGGGCCGGGCCAGCCGCAGATGCAGGCTCGCCCATGCGCAGACGAGAGTGAAAAGAAAGAGTACAGCTCCCGCCGCGCCCAGCAGAACGGCGTACTTTATATCCCCGGCGCTATCGGCATTCAGGACCGACCATCCGAAGGCCGTCATGATCGCGGTTGCCACCAAGGCAAGGATGAAAAACAGCATCGCGATGAAGACGGCTGGGCGCATGACCTGGGTCACTAATCAGTGAATAAGACGCGAGGTTTGAGGCCAATCCCCCGCCTCACCCGATTCAGGATCCGATGAATATGGTTCGGTTGTGTACCCTTCGACATTGCGCTTGAGGATGACTTTGATTTCATCGGAATCGTAGTCTTCAATCGCCTGCTCAAGGGCCAGCAATTCATCGTTGAGCTTGGACAGCTTTATAAAGGGTTCTGAATTTTTCATGATCCGGGGATGATTGGTGCCAGAGGTATTCTCACCGATCAGAAGTTCTTCATACAGCTTTTCACCCTGCCGCAGACCGATATAGTCAATAGCCACGTCACCATCGGGATTTTCTTCATCCCTTACATCCAAACCCGAAAGCTTGATCATGGTGCGCGCCAGATCGTCGATCTTTACCGGAGAACCCATATCAAGCACAAACACTTCGCCGCCCGTCGCCATCGCGCCAGCCTGAAGGACAAGTTCCGCCGCCTCGGGGATCGACATGAAATAACGAATGATATGCGGGTGGGTCACGGTAACGGGGCCACCGTCGCGGATCTGCTTACGGAAACGGCGCACCACAGACCCTGATGAATCCAGAACATTGCCGAACCGCACCATGGTGAACACCGTTTCTATACCGGATTCGGCCGAAACGGCTTGCAGGATCATTTCCGCAAGGCGCTTGCTGGCCCCCATGACATTGGTTGGCCGCACGGCCTTGTCGGTCGAAATGAGCACCATACGCTCCACGCCGGCATCGATTGCCGCTTGCGAGAGGACCAGCGTGCCAAAGGTATTGTTGCGCAGCCCGGCAATCGGATTTTGCTCCACGATTGGAACATGCTTGTAAGCCGCGGCATGATAGATGGTATCCACGTCATAGGCCGAAAGAGTGTTTGCAAGCAATTCTCCATCGAGGACCGAGCCCAAAACCACGACTGTCTCGATTTTTGGGGCAGGATTGCCGGCCTGTTTGGCCTGGTGCCGCAGAGTGGTGATAAGCTGCGCCATCTGTTCCTCAATTTCATAAAGCGCGGCTTCCGAAAGATCGAACAGGATCAGCCGTTTTGGCGACAATCTGACAATCTGGCGTGTTAATTCGGAACCTATGGACCCGCCCGCGCCCGTGATCATGATGGTCTTGCCGCGAATGTGCTGGCCAAGGAGTTTTGTGTCCGGAGGAACCGGGTCGCGCCCCAGCAGGTCTTCCACATCAATTGGCTGGAGGTCGGAAATCTCGACGCGCCCTGATGCAAGATCTTCAATAGCGGGAAGCGTTTTTACCTTGACCGGATAACTTTCAAGATTGCGTATCACATCCCTGCGCTGCTGGCGCGAGGCTGATGAGAGGGCCAGGAAAATCTCCTGCACACCATCGCGGCGAATACGTTTGCTAATCTTCTCGGGTCCGTAAACCCTCAGCTTATTGATACTCTGCCCGCGCAGGGACTTGTTATCATCAATGAAACCGATCGGTTTGTAGTCCTTGCTGTCCTTTAAAGAGCGCAGCAATTCCCGGCCAGATTTGCCTGCGCCATAGATGAGGACGGGTGTGCGGGGATCAAGACGCGCCATGGTGATATTGGGCGAAGAGCGAAGGACCATACCGGCGATATGCCGGGACAGGCGCGTCATGGCTGCTGCAAAAAAACAGTAGATGATAACGACCGATCGCGGAACGCCCGGTATTCCGGCCAGATACAGCATCAGCGCCCATATGAGCACGGCAAGAAATATCGTGACGTAGATGCGCCCGGCGGCTTCATCCTGAAAGAAACGGGTGACGAGCCTGTAGAGGCCGCGAAAATAGAAGGTAATGACGCCGATAACCGGGGCCATCGCAAACAGTATCAACGTGGTTTTGTCGGGCGGGATGTAGAGGGTGTTCAGGCGCAGAGAATAGGCCGCCCACAGCGCAAAGCTGAGAATTAGAAAATCATTGGAGATCAGCAGCGCACTTTTTGCCCAGCGCGGCAGAGCGATCAACCGTTCATGATACGTCATTTTTTCTTGGGACAAGACGCTATGCCTTACTCAGCTTAACAAAAATTTTGTGGAGCATAGCTGAACCATATCTGTGTGGGAACCAGCAGCAGGATTGCTTCAAATGTTTCTCAGGCGACAACAATCACATGCAGCCGCCGCGGGCCATGTGCTCCCATGACAATTATCTGTTCAATATCCGCCGTGCGCGAGGGCCCGGAAATCAAATTTACGGTGCGCGGCATCGCCCGTGCGCCATAGATCTTGCGCAAGGCGTTCCATGCATCTTCATATGATCCGAGAATATCTTTTTCGCGGATAACCACTATATGCGTTTCGGGCAGGAAATTGAGTGTCGTTGGGTTATCCGCGCCCGAGGTGAGAAACATGGTGCCGGTTTCCGCGGCAGCCGTCCGCGCCGCGCTGATGGCGACCACATCGCTTGCTTCGCCCTTGCCATGATGGCGGGTCAGAGATGGGGTTATTTTCCATGGGATGGCCCCAAGCAGTTCATCCTCCCCCGACCGGAATTCGGCCGGCAGATTATTGTCGCGCAGATAGTTCGCGACGATGTGCGGGATATCCTCCTTTGATCCTGCCCGGCTGACATGCGCGGACTGTCCTTGAAGCATATCGATGAACAGCTTTATTCGCGCCTCGCGGCCAATCTGCGCGCGTTTCGGGATCAGGTTGGCGCGGTGAGCTTTGATCCGATTCTGCACGGTTCTTTGCCGTGAGGCGTCACTCCCATCGACGGCCAGCGCGTGCCGTACGGCATCAAGCACCGCGCCGCGTTTCTCATCGTTATTCATGAGCCTTGCCTCCGCTCACGCCACTGCTGCTGGAACGTCTTGCCTTGCGGAGCGGGAAGATCGCGGTGACGTGTCCAGCCCCCCGCAAAGAGCAGCGACTTGAACCGGCCGCGGCGTTTGCCAAATCTGGCGAGGGCGGGCATGGCAAGCCCCGTTAGCGCCTGATAGAGGCGTGGGCGCAGTGCGGTGAACGCCCAGAGTTTAAGGCCCATCTTGTACAGCAGCGGTGTGTTGCCCTTGTCATATTCGCGTTCACGCCAGTGCCGCATCAATTTTGGCAGCGGGATACGCATCGGGCAGACCGCCTCGCAGCGTCCGCAAAAGGTCGAGGCGTTGGGCAGGTGCCCCGCTTCATCAATGCCGATGAGTGATGGCGTGAGGACAGCGCCCATGGGGCCTGGATAAACCCAGCCATAAGCGTGGCCGCCAACGGCATTGTAGACCGGGCAGTGATTCATGCAGGCGCCGCAGCGGATGCAGCGCAGCATGTCATGAAACTCGCTTCCCAGCATTTCGGTGCGGCCATTGTCGAGCAGGACAACATGATATTCCTCCGGGCCGTCGGGGTCGCTGGAGCGTTTCGGTCCGGTGGAGAAAGTGGTGTAAGTGGAGAATTCCTGCCCCGTCGCCGAACGCGCCAGTACCCTTAAGATTGTGCAGGCATCCTCAAGGGTCGGCACGATTTTCTCAATCGAGGCGATCACGATATGAATGCGCGGCAGGCACTGGGTAAGATCGCCATTGCCTTCATTGGTTACGATGACCGATGAGCCGGTTTCCGCTATCAGCAGATTTGCCCCTGTGATCCCCACATCAGCGGCGAGGAATTGCTCGCGCAGGACGGCGCGCGCTTCGGCCACAAGTTGAGCCGGCTCCTCCAGAACACGGTCGTAGGGCAGGCTGGTATGGGCGTTGCGGAAATCCGCCTCCACCTGATCCCTCGTCAGATGGATGGCTGGAGCGATAATATGACTGGGAGGCTCTTTTCGAAGTTGAATAAGATACTCGCCAAGGTCCGTCTCCACCGGATTGAACCCAGCGTCTTCCAGATACTCATTGATGGAGATTTCTTCCCCCACCATGGTTTTGCCCTTGGTCACTGTTCTGGCGCCCGCGTTGCGGCAAATCTCTATTATTGCCTCGCGCGTGGCGGTTTACGCCGTTTACCCCTGCCGTCAATTCATGCCGGCAAAGTTGCGAGTTTTTATTGAATATCTTGGCGGCCTCTATGGCCCTGAGCC
>CAYOEI010000190.1:0-5459 GCA_964402825.1 uncultured Hyphomicrobiaceae bacterium | reverse complement strand
CCCTCCGACCCTTCACCCCGAGGGGATCGGCGCCCAACCCGCCCATCGCAGTGTCGTCGCCAATGCCATTCTTGCTCCAGACTTGCTGACGGGCAGCAGCTGCACTGGCGGCGCCATGCCCCGCTTCAAGCCAGACGCCGGCCAGGTCAAGTGCGACGCCGTAGAGCGCACGCTCCAGATCGTCAGTTGAATCGAGTTTCAGGCCGCCTTGTCCGGGTGCAGCGACTTGCAATGCAATCCCGGTTGCACCGCCTTCAAGATCCTCGAGGATAGCGGCGTTGGCCTGTTCCGGCTTCGCAGAGGCGTAAAGTTGGCGGATAGCCCACGGAGGCTCGCTTTGAGCGGCGTTAAATCCCCTGATAAAGGGCGCAGCGCCCGGTGTTCCTGCGCTGTCCGCACCCGTCTCGTCGCCGCGCGTGTAAAGCGGCTTTACGTTTAGTCCGTCATTGGTGTGTGAGAGAAGCGTCTTGTCGAAGTCCGCGCCCTTGAGCGCTTTTTCAACAAGCGCCATCCAGACACCATCATCGGCTTGAGGAAATTTTTCAGCGAGTGGCAGTTTGCTCATTGTCATTTTCCTGAGCCTTCTAGCCCTGCTTGAGATGCTTTGCGCTTGGGTGTGCTTCATCTTTCCAGTTGGCATAGCCGTCACGGCTTTGCGGGAATTTCCGATCGAGAATGCGGCTTGCCACCATGTTTCTCAAGAGCTGCGCCGTGCCGCCGCCGATGGTGAACATGCGCGCGTCGCGGACCATGCGTTCCAGTGGCAATCGGCGTGAGTATCCCGCCGCTCCATGAATCTGCAATGCGTTGTTGGTGACCGTGATTGCTGTGTCAGCCGCCAGGATTTTTGCTTGCGCCGCGAGTAGGGGGTCCGCGAAGCCGTCCTTTCCGGCACTTGCTGCGGCCTTGTGAACGAGCGCTCTGGCAGCTTCCAGTGCGATCGACATGTCGGCAAGCATCCATTGCAGGCCCTGAAATTCACAGATGGGCCGCCCGAACTGATGCCGTGTCCTGGCGTATTCCAGTGCGATATTATATGCGCCGGTGGCTATTCCCAAGGCCACCGTTGCCGCACCCGTGCGCTGCCCGTTATAGGCGTTCATCAACCCGGCGAAACCCTTGCGAATGCCATCCGGGGGCACGATCATGCGATCGGCTCCAAGCGTGAGGTCATGAAATTCGACGATGGTTTCTGGAATTCCGCGCAGGCCCATGGCCGGTTCGCGGTCTCCAATTACCAGCCCCTCATCTTCATCGCGAATGGCAATAAACCCGCCGATACCCAGATCCTCACCATCTTCGAAAACGCGGGCAAAAATTAGATGTAGCCGTGATACACCACCACCGGTAATCCAGTGCTTGGCACCGTTGAGAATATAGTGATCGCCTTTTTTCTCGGCTTTGGTGGTGAGTTCGGTCAGTGCGCTGCCAGCATCGGGTTCGGTCATGCAGATGGCTGGCTTGTCGCCTTCCAGAACCAGTCCAGCCGCCAGTTCTTTTTGCGCGGTTGACCCATAGGCCATGATGGCGCCAACCGCGCCCATATTGGTCTCCACGACGATGCGCGCGGTGACGCCGCAAATCTTCGCCATTTCCTCGATGACCAGAACCGTATCCAGATAGGTGAACCCCTGGCCGCCGAACTCTTTCGGGACAGTCATTCCGGTGAAGCCGGCCTTGGCCAGTTTCTCGACGATGTCCCAGGGATACTCCTGAGTTTCGTCGATTTCGGCGGCGCGGCTGGTGAGTTCAGCCCCCGCAAATGCGCTGGCGCGCAATTGCAACTCTTTTTGCTCCTTGGTCAACTCGAACATCTCATACACTCCGTATGTCCGTCGCTCTGCTCCTGAAATTCTCTTTGTCTCCTTAGTGTCCGACCCGAAACTCCGGCCCGCCCTCCGGGTTTGTCAGAATTTGCCCACTTTCGGCGGGCTTGTCCTTGAAAAGGACACCTCCTGTCCGGAGGACAACCCCTTGATATTGAACAAATTCTGAAAAATCAAACCCATGCCGGAGTTTCGGGCCGGACACTAACATATTCCAGTAATTCGGGGGACCCGGCCCAATGTCGCGCATAAATAAAACGGCGGCTCCCAGGAACCGCCGTTATTCATCTCTGAACCAGGGAAATGACCTAATAGGTAATCAACGGCTTGAGTTTCTTGGCGTGAGCCACCCAACTCTTCACCTGCTTGGGTCCTGGAAGTTGGCTCACGAGTTTCTTCTTCGCGTTTTTCATCGCCATCGCCTCTTGCAGATTCTCGGGCTTGCGGTTGCGCAATTCCTTGACCGTATCAACACCGGCGGCTTCCAGAAGCTCGGAATATTCCTCGCCAACACCACGGATCCGCAAAAGGTCCGCCATATTCGTCCATTTGAGAATTTGGGTTTCCTTGAGACCTGATTCTTTGGCGAAATCCTTACGGCCCTTTTTGGATGCACCACGGGTCAACAAATGTTTAGTCTGTGTGATGCCAACTTTCTTCAGCATCTTCGTGTATTTGGGGCCGATCCCTTCAATGTCGATGATCGGATAACTCATCTCCAGCACTCCTCGTAATAAAAAGCTCTCAGCTAAAGTCCCCGGACTTGTATACATAGTCTCCGTCGCGGACAAGCAAGTTGGTTAAGCATCAAATCAGGTCTCGATTCCTGATTGTGAATGACGTAGGACGATTGTAACGGTCCAGCGGGCGCGGATAGCCTGATCAGGTCCGGAAGTACAAAAAACGAGGGGGCGTCATGAGTGACAACGAAACAGTTTTCATTGGCAAAAGCACCAGGCGTGAATCTCTGCTGTTGAAGCTCGCCAACCGGCACGGCCTGATCACCGGCGCAACAGGCACTGGCAAGACCGTTTCCGTGCAGATAATGGCCGAGGGCTTTTCAAAACACGGGGTACCGGTGTTCTGCGCTGACGTAAAGGGCGACCTTTCCGGTGTGGCGGCATCGGGTGTGTCGAAGGATTTTCTGGAGAAGCGGGCCAAGACAATTGGGTTCGACGACTATGAGTATGAGGCCTTTCCGACTGTTTTCTGGGACCTGTTTGGCGAACAGGGTCACCCTATCCGCACTACGGTCAGCGAGATGGGTCCGCTGCTGCTCTCACGCCTTATGAATTTGAACGATACTCAGGAAGGCGTTTTGAACGTTGCCTTCCGTGTCGCGGATGAAGAAGGGCTGCTTATTCTCGACTTGAAAGATTTGCGCGCGCTCATGGTCAATGTCTCCGAGCGCACCAAGGAGCTTTCGGCTGAATATGGCAATGTCTCGAAAGCGTCCGTTGGCGCGATCCAGCGCTCCTTGCTCGTATTGGAAGAGCAGGGCGGTGAGAATTTCTTCGGGGAACCGGCGCTCGACATTAAAGACCTGATGCGGACCAACGCGAAAGGCGAGGGCTATATCAACGTCCTTGCCGCCGACAAGCTGATGCAGTCGCCGCGGCTCTACGCGACATTCCTGTTGTGGCTTTTGTCGGAACTATTCGAAGATCTTCCCGAGCTTGGCGATCCTGAAAAGCCGATTCTGGTGTTCTTTTTCGATGAAGCGCATCTGCTTTTTGACGAGGCGCCCAAGGCGCTGATCCAAAAGGTTGAGCAGGTTGTGCGGCTCATCCGCTCAAAAGGAGTTGGTGTCTATTTCGCAACCCAGAACCCGCTGGATTTGCCTGACAGCATATCGAGCCAGCTCGGCAACCGTGTCCAGCATGCACTTCGCGCCTTCACACCGCGCGAGCAGCGCGCGGTGAAAGCGGCCGCTGAAACCTTCCGCCCGAACCCGGACTTCAAAACAGCGCAGGTCATCATGGAGCTGGGCGTTGGCGAGGCGCTTGTCTCCACGCTTGAGAAAAAAGGCCAGCCCTCAATCGTTCAGCGCACGCTGGTGCGCCCTCCGTCCTCGCGGCTTGGGCCGCTGACTAAGAAGGAGCGCAAGGACGTCATCAAGGACAGCCCGGTTTACGGTGTTTACGATGAGGGCATCGACCGGGTTTCCGCATATGAGATATTGCATAAGCGCGCTAACAAAAAGGCCGAGCAGGAAGAGAAACAGCGTGATCAGGAAACGGAGTCAGCCACAGATAAACGTGGCGAATTCTCGCTTCCCGATTGGATAGGTGGCGGAGGAGGAAGTACCAAAATCACCAAACGGCGCACACCCAAACGGCGGTCTTCCTCAAGACGTCAGTCCACGACCGAGGCGTTGACCAAGTCGGTTGCCCGGTCAATGGGCACGGCATTGGGCCGGGCTCTTGTGCGAGGTATTTTAGGAAGCATCAAGAAGGGATTTTGAGTGTCTTTCTGGGTAAAAGAACCCGCGCCTATGGACCTTTAATCCCGTCATCACACTCCCTAGATTGGACAGTGGGTATGCAAATCCAGACCTTGGAGAAGCAACTTCCACATATTTTTTTATCAGGGAGGCTGAAATGGCCATTTTGTTGAAAGGCTTGAGAGGCGAGCCGGTAAAACGCCTGCAGGAGAAACTCGGTGTTGAGGCAGACTGAATTTTCGGGGGCGGGACTGAGCAGGCGCTTAAAGACTATCAGCGGACCAATGGTCTGAAAGTCGATGGCATCGCCGGGCCGGACAGTTTTGCGCAAATGGGTTTGTATGACCTTGTCTTGCTGCGGCGCGGCACGCGGGGTTCCACGGTCAAGGCAATGCAGGAGAAACTTGGCATCGACGCTGACGGCAAGTTTGGGTCCGGCACGGAAAAGGCGGTCAAGGCATACCAGGAAGTAAATGGCCTGACGGCAGATGGCATCGTCGGTCCGAATACGCTCGCCAAGCTTGACCTGTTTGATGATTCCGCAGCCAAGAATGTACTTGCATCAGCTGCCGATGCGGCCGAGGGCGTATGGGATACGATTGAAGAAGCTGCCGAAGGCGCCCTTGATCGCGTCAAGAGCATGTTCGGCTTTTAAAGCCCAGTTGCATATTTGAGTTTGCAACAGCGCATGACCGGTAACTCCGGTTGTGCGCTGTTATCATTTTGATCTGGATTAAGGCCGATGCCACGGTGTTTGGTGAAGTATATTTTGGTGTGCACAAAAAAACCGGGACTCTCGCGAGCCCCGGCTGATTTTGTCGTATCTTCAGGCGTATGCTTCAGCCTGATTAAAACCCGCCATTCTGCGCCGCCACCATACAAAACAGCATGGGGAACGACAGCAGAGTATTGGTCCGCGAGAACAGCATCGCCGTGCGCCCCGCGGCGGCCTTCTCCGCATCGCTCACTTTGACCATGCCGAGCGCCTTCTTCTGGTTGGGCCAGATCACAAACCACACGTTGGCCCACATGATGATGCCGAGCCACATGCCGATGCCGATCGGTGTGCTCGCGCCGCCATCGGTCAGTCCCAGCGCCAGGGCCTCAACCACGTAACCGTTCATGGACGCAACGATCAGTCCGGTGGCGATGGTGGCCATGGCGCCCCAGCGGAACCACCATAGCGCGGC
>CAYOEI010000189.1:0-6063 GCA_964402825.1 uncultured Hyphomicrobiaceae bacterium | reverse complement strand
TGCGCCAGCCAGAAGTCCCGCCGCGACGCCGATGACCATCAGCGTCAACGTGGTGATGTTGGTGATCTCGGCAAACGCCAATATTACATTTTCGATTATCACGCTTGCCTCCTAGAACACCGGAAGAATCATTCCCGGCGGCAGAAGGACCCCCAGGGCAAAAGTGAACAGCGACCATACGGTCCCGATCGCCAGCACGGCAACGGCGGCATGCATAACAAGATTGCGCGGCGCCCAGCCGCCCATAACTCCCAACAGAACAAAAACAAAAAGGATACCGCTGAGCAGCATGCCGAGAATAGGCAGCACCATCAGATACCCAAAAAATAGAAAGAAGCACCAGATCACGTTGCGCCAATGGGTATACCATTCTGCGATGCTTTTGGGCTGGAAGCCCGCTTCCTCGCCAGTCTCGGTAGCGCCTTTTCGAAGCGACTGGATGAGGTAAATCATCGATAGAAATGTCAGAATGCCGAGGATGACTCTAGGCCAGGTCGATGGCATAAGAACGCCATAATCAGGCTGGCGTATTTCGAAACTAGCCCAGAAAAACACACCGCAGAACAGCAGCAGGACGGCGGCAACGACAACGTCGCGATTGATGCGCTCCACTTTAACCACCCCCAGGTTCCAGCGCCAGAAACAGACGAAGCGCCGCTCAGGGATAAGAAATCACCCCTGAGCGGCGCTATAACCTTGTCACAGACTATTTCTTATACATGCCTATCTTGATAGCGACCTTCTCATGGTCCGCATAGGTCTTCTTGGCCCAGTCCCTGTAATCTCCAGGACCCACCCAGGCTATTTTGGTGCCCTTGGCTTCCATCTGCTTCAGAAGATCGGGATCTTCCGCGGCCTTTTTGAAGATGGCGGCCCACTGGTCGATCACGTCCTTGGGCGTGCCCTTGGGCGCGACGATGCCGCGCTTGAGCGCATAGATGAGATCGATGCCCTGCTCCTTGAGAGTGGGAAGATCAGGCAATTGCTTGGAGCGTTCCGCCGCAGCTATACCAAAGGCCTTGAGATCTCCCGATTGCATGTATTTCTTGCCCGACGCCACGTTGAGCGTGCCCAGCTGAATGGCATTGGAAAGCAGCGCCGTCATGCGCTGGCGGGTTCCATCGAACGGCACATATTTGAATTTCATGCCGGTTAAGTCTTCGAGTATCAGCCACATGAACTGGCTGGTGGAGCCAAAAGTCGCGCCGGTGAGAATGGTTCCGGGCGCCGCCTTCGCCGCCTTGTCCAGATCCTTCATGCTGTTCCACGGCACCTTGGCGGCGGCGCCAATGATATCCGGCGTCGATGTCAGCAGGGACACAGTTTCAAAATTATCGAACTGGAATTTGATCCGGCCGTTCAGAAAGCTGGTGATGGCGCTTTGATGGATGGCGAACAGGGTGCAGCCATCGGGTTTGGCCTTGGCCGCTTCCTTGGCGCCCTTGTTGCCGCCCTGACCAGGAATCGTGACAACCTTGATTTTCGGTTTCACATCAAGATTCTGGATGGTTTTCTCGAAGATCGAAAAAATCACATGCGTTCCGCCGCCGGCTTTCCATGGCACAATAAGTTTCGCAGTGCTGCAGGGAATTTCCGCCGCAGATGCGGGCGCTGCCCCCAAAACGGCCAGCCCCGTGGCCGACATCACCAGGGTTTTCAGAATTCTCTTCATGTATACCTCCCTAGGGTTACTCACTTTGGCGGCACTGGCATGGCCGGGCGCCGCCACTTGGCATTATTCTTTTTAGTAAGGGTCAGGAGTGTACCCTCATGTCCGCCAGCTAATCCATACCAATTAGGAATAGGTGTTTTTTATTGAATCGCTCATACAGCAAACGGATTATCGGGCCGCACTCGGCCTGTCCCGTCTGCCGCGCGCCATCGCCAGCGCACTTCCTGCGGGTAGATGAGAGAGACTATTTGCGCTGCCGTGCCTGCGAGGCGCGCTTCCTCGATCCAGATCAGCGGCCCGGCCCGATGGACGAGCGCGCCCATTATCTGCTGCACGAGAATAATCCAGACGATCCGCGCTATCGAAAATTCCTCTCCAGACTTGTTAAACCGCTTCTGGAAAAGCTGGGTCCTCAATGTCGCGGCCTCGATTATGGCTGCGGGCCCGGGCCGGCCCTGGCGGCGATGTTGCGCGAGGCGGGGCACGACATGGCGCTTTACGATCCGTTCTTCCATTGCGACCGGGCACCGCTGGATAAAATGTATGATTTCATCGCCTGCACGGAGACAGCCGAGCATTTCCATAACCCGGCCGATGAATTCGCTTCCCTTGATGCGATGCTGCGCCCCGGCGGCTGGCTTGGCGTAATGACATGTTTTCAAACGGACGATGCGCTGTTTGCCAACTGGCACTACCGCAAAGACCCGACACATGTGGTGTTTTATCGCGAAGCCACGTTTGAGGTGATCGCGGAGCAGCGCGGCTGGACGTGTGAAATACCCGTCAAGGACGTCGTATTGATGCGCAAGCCAGTATCAGTGTCCGATCATCCAGGGGCGTGATGGCCCATGCTTGTGTTTGCTGGTTGGGTGGGCGTGTTTATGATTATGGCTGCCTTCGGCCCCGTGTTCACGAGGTTTCTTTGTCATTGTCATTGGCTGATCAGCACTCAACTCATTGCGCTGATTTGCAATACGCGTATGGGGATGAACGTTGGAAATCTGCGGCGCGCTGAGCTGGCGCTCGGACTGAGAACCGCAATCGGGACAATCGTACGGATCCAACCAGCGTTGCATGGTCTGGAACTCTTTGATTACTATGTGCTTACTGGAGAGAAAGATACCTTAGCATAATTACGCTAAGTCATTGAAAAAAATGGTGCCGCATAGGTGACTCGAACACCTGACCCCATCATTACGAATGATGTGCTCTACCAACTGAGCTAATGCGGCGCCGTTGGACCGGCTTTGTGCTGCTTAAAGAGTAACAGCGCTGGTCCTTGTGCAAAATGGCATAGCTTTAGTGGAAGGCGAAAGCAAGATGCCGGGTGCCGGGATTGAGTCACCTGGTGACCGAGCCGCCCGTTCCTGTCTCGTCTGCGGAGCCCTCACGCTCGGGACCTGGATCGTCGGGCGGGCGCTGGGGAACGAAGATTTCCGCTTCCATACCATCACTGGAGTCCCCGGCGCCCGGCTTTGCGTCTTCATTGGGCTTTTCGGCCCCATCCCCATCCGCGACCTTGGCCGGCCCATCGATAATTTCAACTTCAGCTTCTGCAATTTGAGCGCTCGCGGGTTCGGCCTCTTCGATAACCAGTGGATCATGGGATGTATCCAGCGCCATCATTGGCGCCTTCCACTCAAAAGCATCGAGCGCCCCGGTTATGGGAGATACCGGCAGCCACTGATCAGCGATATATCCATCCGCCGTCCATGCCGGATCGCGCGGCGCATGCACGGCGCGCGCCAGCCACTCGCGCACGCGCCCCTGGTCGCCCGTTTCTCCGCCCTCAATCCGGGCCATCAGGGTGCAGACGCGTGCTGGCGGCATGTTCTGGACATAAGGTTCAAGCGCTTCGCGCGCCTCATCCCACGCCCTCGCTTCAACCGCCGCGGTCGCAACCGCGATGGCGCCTTCGATATTTCCCTCAACCAATTGCGCCAGGTTTTGCACCCGCTTCAGCCGCTCGCGCGGACCATCTCCGGGGCGGGTATGCGCGTAGGCAAGCGCCAGGCCGGGATGCGGGCTGATCTCCCATGTTTTGGTTATGACCCGTGCGGCGCGTGTAGCGTCTCCCTGCGAGGCCATGACCCGTCCGGCGATTTCAGCCGCCGGCACCAGCTCCGGAGCCAGCTTGTGCGCTTCCAGGGCAAGCTGCCGGGCGCGGTTCATATCGCTCTCTTCAGCTTCCATTGCCTGCGCCGTCAGCAATATGGCGCGGCGGCGGATCGCCACCGGCTTTTCAATCTGTTTCTGGCGCTGCGCCACGTCCAGCGTCCTCAGCGAGCCAGCCCAATCCCCGGCCTTGCATTGAATCTCGAACAGAGCGTTCACGCTCCAGCCAAGATCGGGATTGCGCGACATGGCGCGCTCGGCAAACTGACGGGCGGCTTCGTTTTCATTCTCGCGGCTGGCTTCCAGAAACAGACCTCTAAGCCCGAGCATCTCGGTTTCAGGCGCTTCAGCCATGGCCTGGAAAATGGCCCGCGCCGATGCCCTGTCGCCGTGCAGTTGAGCCGATTGCGAGAGCAGCAGGCCGGTCAGGGGTTCGCCTGGTATGAATTTTTCGGCCTGGGCCGAGTATTTACGCGCCGCATCCTTGTCGCCCGCCCCGACCGCGACCAGCCCGCGCGACAAGGCGTCAAGACCGCGCCTCTCCCGGTTGCGTTTATTGTGTTCACCCCAGACTGCCGGGCGCGATAGCAGATAGCGCGCAAAAGACCACGCCAGCATGAGGATCAGCGTGAGGACCGATATTGCGAGGCCGGCAATCATAATGCTGGTTTCAATTTCATATCCCAGCCACGTAAGAGTGAGCGTGCCGGGCTTGTCGGCGACCCATGCCATGGCGGCAGCGGCGACAACGACGGTCACAATGAAAAGAAGAAGCCGCCACATGGGTGCTTACCCCTTCTTTTCAGTTTTGGTTTGCAGAACGCCAAGCAATTGCTGTTCCAGTATTTCAAGGCGCCCTTCACTTGCGCGGCGTGCCATCGCTTTGTCTTTCCAGGGTTGGACAGCTTCACGCACGCCTCCCTTGAGCCCCTCGGCTTCGCGCAAAATGCCAGCCACGTTAAAAGCCTTCATTTGTGCGTCCATCCGCGAAAGCACTTGCGAGGGGCTCTCCCCTTCAGAGGGTCCGATGCGGCGTATACGCACGACAGAGCGCGCATTGGTAACAACGCGCTCAAGAAATGTCCCATTCTCAGGAGACTCGATTGCGGCGTACGCTGCATTCAGCACGCCTGGTAATGCGGACAAGAGCTCCGCATTGGTTGCAATGCCGGTGGTGGCATCAGCCTCAAACTCCGTGAGGTCCAGTCCCTCCGGAGCTATATCCTTGAGCGCGGTCAACTGATCCGCATAAGGCTGACCGCGCTCGACGGCGCGCCTTAAACTCTCGAATGCCAGCGCAAGCGCTGCACCACCGCTGGATGAAGCCGGTAAAGACATCGAAGGCACCACGGTCACGGCTAACTTTTCTTCAAGAGACGCTATCTTTTTTTCAAATGATTCGAGGCGTTTCCTCAGATCATTTGCGGTTTTTCCACTTTCCTTGGCCTGGCCAATTTCCTTGATCTGGCCAATTTCCTTGATCTGGCCAATTTCCTTGATCTGGGCAGTGACACGCGTTTCAAGTGAATTACCCAGCGCCTCCATGTCTTTCCTTAACCCGCTGATGCGGGTTTCAAGCTGCGTTGAAACCTCATCGATCTTACCGGTCAGCGCGGCGGATTGAGCAACGCCCGATGCGCCTTCCTGCGCGCCGGCTTCGCGCAGCGTTTTTAATGTGCTCTCGAGCTTGCCAAGGCGCACAGACATATCCTTGATTTCAGGCGGCTCTTCAGGCGGCTTCTTTTCCAGCGCCGTCACGCGCAGTTCCATCTTACCGGCAGCTTTACGCAGCTCCGGCGCCGGATCGGCCTTTTGCAATGCGGCAAGCTTTGTCTCGGCTGCATTCAGGCGTTTCACAAGCTTTGCGTCGTTATACTGCGGTGGGGCCTTGCTGGGCTCGGGGGGCGGGTCCTGAACCATACCGGCTCCAATAACCGCGATAAGACCGCCAACAAGGCCCGCGGCCAGATGGGTTACGAAGCTTTTGATATCGGCTGGTTTGGCGCGTTGTCTCAAAGTTTGTTTCGGGGCGTCATCATCGGGTTTGGCGTCATCATCGCCGCGAATATCTGGTTTCGCATCAGCCGCGCTTGCCGTTTTCTTGTCTGCCGTTCGAGATGGTTCCTTGGCCGGCACGTCTTCAACCGTGACGTCCTCGGCCTCCAGTTCAATCGTCCGGCCCGGCCGCTTTGTATGCGGAACGCTTCCGCCATTGCCCGAAGAGGGTGTTGAAGTTTTTTTCTTGTCACTCGCCATATTTAAATCGTCCTTGTCCC
>CAYOEI010000188.1:0-19782 GCA_964402825.1 uncultured Hyphomicrobiaceae bacterium | reverse complement strand
AGTACGAACTGCTTGTTGAGAATTTTCAACCCGGCGGAATGCTGGACCCCGCCCGGCTTCAGCGCCCCGAAACAATTTCACGCCTGAAGGAAGCCCTCACCCTGCACAAGGTGAATTTCATCAATGAGGGCGCCAAGCTGCTGGAAGACGTCTCTGTTCGAATTGAACCAGGAGATAATATCGCCATCGTATGCGAACCGAGTGCGCGTGATAAATTTGCTCACCTGATCGCGCGCACAGTAGCTCCGACCGCTGGCAGAATTACAATTGGCGACTCAAATCTTGCGGAAATTCCAGAAGCCATTACAGGGGCAAGTATCGGCTATGCCGGCCCTGAATCCTATATTTTCGCTGGAAGTTTAATAGACAATCTACTCTATGGAGTGAGGCACCTGCCCACGGACGGTGAGGGGCAACTGGACGAAGCGAGCAATAATTATATTGAGGCGCTGGCATCGGGAAACTCCTTGTACCGGACAGAAGCTGAATGGATTGATTACCAATCTCTTGGTTTGTCCGATGAGCGTGAATTACAGGCCTGGATGCTGAGTGTCATACGTGCAGTTGAGCTGGATACGCTGCTCGTAACGCGCTCGCTTGGCATGGGACTGGATATTGAAGAGCATCCCCTGCTGGCAAAGAAATTGATGGAAGCACGGATGCTCATCGCCGCCAGAATAAATGAAAACCCCGAAAATACTCAACTGATCCATCCATTCGAGTTCGATAAATATAACGACAACGCTTCTGTCGCCGCGAACCTCCTGTTCGGGGAACCTGTCAGCGATGAGTTTGAGTTCAGGACACTCGGCTCCAATCCGCTCGTTCGCTCGGTTCTTGAAAAAAGCGGTTTGAGCGATCGGTTCCTGCAGATCGGCATCAAACTGTCCGAAACCCTGATCGAGATGTTTGGCGATATGTCGCCCGATCAGCCACTGTTTGAAAGTTTCAGTTTCGTTGACAAGGAGACGCTGCAGAAACTGAAAATGCTGACCGCGCATGTGAACCGTGATGGTGTAGATACGCTGAAGGAAGAGGATAAAGATCTCCTCATTTCACTTACATTCCAGTTGATCGTCGATCGTCACCGTTTTGGCTTTATCGATAAGAAATTTCAGGATCGCATTCTTAAAGCGCGAAAGCTGTTTCATAAGAAACTCACCAAGGAGACGCGCAGCAAAATCGCTTTTTTCGATCAGGAAATATTCAATGTGCAGTTGAGCAACCGATGCAACCTTTTGATGGGGCGGATCAATCATACCGTCAGCGGCGCGGAACAGAAGACCAACCAGATTACGCTCGACGTTCTGGAGCAGATGGGAATTACCGACCAGATGATTTTGCTGGCAACCGGAGTTCCGGTTGGTGTCGGCGGCTCGCGTTTGTCACATGCGGACAGGCAAAAAGTTACTCTTGCCCGGTCGCTTATCAAGAAACCTGATATTCTGGTGAATAATGATGCTTTGAGTTCGCTTGATCGCGAGGCCCAAACGCGGATAAGGCGCAACATGTTTGAGCTGCTGCCAGACACGACGCACATACAGTTTTTCGGTGAGAATCCGGATGGGGCCGACTTCAAGCAAATCCTGACCTTGCACGAAGGCCGCATCGCGGACCGGCCGATTGAGCATATTGAAGATGAAGGACGCCCGGATGGCGCCAAAAGGAGACGCGTGATTGGTGAGGATGATGGTGATGGGGCCTCACCCGTGATGCTGAACGCTGAAGCGTCTGCGCTGGCTAATATCCCGCTGTTTTCCGCAATCAGCCCCAGTCATCTGAAGCTGCTGGCTTTCAGCAGCCGCAGAATTGAGTTTGCCCCCGGGGACAATTTAATCAGGGAAGGTGAGCCGGGAAAATTTGCCTATGTGATATTGAGCGGTGAGATCGAGGTTGTGATCAATGAGGGAGAAAATGAAAAGCTCATCACCCGTTACGGGGAAAACGTACTCATTGGCGAGCTCTCCCTCCTTACCGAAGCGCTCACCACCGCAACGGTGCGTGCGATTAAGCCGGTGACGGCGCTGAGCATCGAAAAGGAAGTCTTTATCCAGCTGATGCAGGATGATGGAATAGTCGCTTACCAGGTTGCGAGCTGGGTCAGCAACAGGCTTGTCCATTCGATGAAATTATTGCACGAAGCGGCGTGAGCAAACAGCCATGTCTGAAAATGAAGCAATGTATCTGGATATTCTAAAGGGAATGGCCGTCCAGTTTGACAGCCCGTTCGTCAGGGATATCCGCGAAACGGCCCTGCGCTTTCCCCGGCCCACGCTTGGGCACGCTCTCAACCATAACCAGACCACATGCAAGAAATGGCTGGTCGAGACTTTGTTTGCAGCGACTGGCGGTGATCTGGGGCGGGTTTGTGTTCTGGGGGGCTGGTTCGGTGTTCTTGGCGCGATGCTGCTACACGATCCAAGATTCAAAATCGAAGAAGTGTGCAGTGTCGATCTGGACTCCGCTTGCGAAGAGGTTGCGCTGTCTTTGAACAAAACACATGTGGAGTGCGGCCGGTTCAAATTCCTGATCGCTGATATGTACGATATGGACTTTCAGGACCTTGGCTGCGATCTCATTGTGAACACCAGTTGCGAGCATCTGAATTCCATCGATAAGTGGTTTGAACGCATACCATCGGGCACGTTGCTCACGCTGCAATCAAACAATTATTTCGGGATTGAGGGCCATGTAAATTGTGTCGAGACCCTGGACAAGTTCAAACAACAGGTGCCTTTGGCGGAGGTGATGTTCGAGGGTGAGCTGACCTTGAAAAACTACACCCGGTTTATGCTCATTGGCAGGCGGTAGCGATCAACCGTTGAGCCATGCCGAAATCAGTGATGCGCTCCTTTCAGCGCCGCCAAGATCAATATCTGATGTCTTTGGAGGTGGAGACCTCAGCGCTTCATCGATCGCCCGGGCAAGAGTTGCTGGCTCAAGATTTTCTGCTTCAACCAGTTGCGCCAATCGCTTTTCCTTGAGGCGGCGGGCGCGAAACAATTGTTCGGTTTCGCCGCGGGCGGAATAGGGCACGAGTACGGCGCGGCACGCGCTTCGTAGAAGATCTGTAACCGTGTTGTATCCGGCCTGGGACACCGAGACAGCGCATTGCGCAAGCAGTGAAGCGAAATCATCGCGGTTGGGTTCAAGGGTGATGCCTTCGGGGAGTTTGGATTGGAGTTTCGCATACTCTGCTTCGGGCAGGTTTGGCCCTGCCAGAAGGCGCCAATGGCGCGTTTTTGCACACGACAATGGTTTTGCCGCTATGGCGGTCTCAAGAAGCAACTCAGAGCGCGTTGCGCCGCCTCCAGCCGAGACAAGAATTTCGCCCTCCGCCAGCCCTTGGGAAACCTGTGGCGCACCAGCTTCAGCAACCATGCCGGTAGTGTAAATTTTATCCGCGATCTCAGACGCTCCGGAGAACGTCTCACCGAGGGTTGCGAATTTCGGGTCGCCATGCACCAGAACGAAATCAAAAAATTTATCTACCTGGTCTAGCGTCTCGGCAATGCGTTCGGGCTTGTTACTGACTTGCAGGATGTCCCGGATGGAGCAGACAATGAGCGGCCTGGGGGATGAGGAACGGGCCATTTCAAGCAATGGAATGAGCTCAAAACGCATTTGCCTGCGGCCAAAGGGGAAGGCCTCAATGATGATGGCGGCGGGCTGTTGCTGCTTGTACAGGGACAGGAGTTCATCTCGCCGGGCCAGCTTAAAGTCATCATCAATCGAGCGGCCTTGCGAGTCGATGAGATCGCTGAAATTACCGTCCCGGCATTTTATGGGGTTCAGCTGATGCAGGTTTATGGTGTCTGCATCGAGGATCGGGACAGGCACGCCGCCGGACACCATATTCACCTCAAGCCCGGCCTCGCTCATGGCGCGGGCGATGCGGGTTGCGCGATACAAATGCCCGACGCCCTGCAGATACTGAACATAGAAGAAAATCTTGGGCTGCGTCATGCCGGTACAATGCTGATATTGATGCGATCTACGCTTATCCGACCATCAGGCCCGATGAGAAACAAATGCATGGCGCCCCACCGGAATTTCTCCGGAGGCGAGCCAACCATGTCCCAGCCGGTAGCCAGGGAAAAAAGTGCACGAATGATCCCGTGATGAGCCACTGTCACGATAGGGCGGCCATCTGTGGCCACGTCGTGTAGCCACGAGATCAAACGTTCCTGGACCGCGCGAGGGGTTTCGCCTCCCTCTGGGAGGAAATCAAGGCCGCGTGACTCGTTCATCGCCATCTCCTCGCCAAGGGTTTCGCGCAAATCTTTGAGTTTGCTGCCCTCCCAATTCCCGTAATTCATTTCAATGAGCCGGGGCTCAATCTCCAGATCTCCCGCGCCAAGCAGTTCAGCGGTTTCCCGCGCCCGGCGAAGGGGGGAGCAGACCCAGCGATAATGATCGACAGGGGCGGGGACACGCCATTTCGACACCATTTCACGGCCCGCGTCACTTAAGGGAATGTCAGTGCGGCCCTGGAGGCGCTTCTCCTCGGTCCATTGCGTTGGGCCGTGGCGGATCATTGCCAGAGACGTCACTTTATATTGCTCCTCATAATGCTCCGTCACGCACGCCGGATCTGTTTTCGGGCGGGAGTTTTCGCGATCCTGAATTTGTACGCCAGTTGATCAACGCCCCGCTCATGAGAGAAGTGCTTGCGTACCCGCATCGATCCAGCATCTCCCATACGTTTGCGTAATTTGGGCTGCGATATCATTTGCTCCAGAGCGGTGCTAAGCGGTTCTGCTTGATCGGGCGGGACAAGTATGCCGGTGACACCTTCCTCGATCAATTCAGGTATGGCCGACAGATTGGTCGATACGCAGACCAAACCCTGGCTTTGGGCTTCCATCAATACGTTTGGAAGTCCATCCATATCGCCATCCGCGGCGACGCAGTTGGCAAGGACAAATATGTCGGCTGACTGATAATGCCCGATAACCTCATCCTGCGGCTGGGCGCCCATCCAGATGATGTGTTCTGCAATAGAGAGTTCTTCAGCCCTTTTCTGGAGCTTGCGGAGCAGCGGACCAAAACCGATATGCACAAAGCGCCAATGAAGGTGTTTCGGGAGCCTCGCCAAGGCCTCCAGCAGACAACCATATCCTTTTTTTTCAACGGTACGGCCAACTGACAGGATAACCACTGGCTTGTTATCATGGCTGCCGTCACTGGTATTTCTTGTCTGAGTGGAGCTGGGAAAACGATCGAAATCCAGGCCATGATAGACAAGCTCAACGCGTTTCGGGTCAGGCGCCAAGCTTGCCAGATGTTTGTGGCCAACAGCGGTGCAGGTTACCAGCCAATCCAGATCGTCCA
Organism: uncultured Hyphomicrobiaceae bacterium; assembly: GCA_964402825.1. Taxonomy (GTDB): domain Bacteria; phylum Pseudomonadota; class Alphaproteobacteria; order Rhizobiales; family Methyloligellaceae; genus UBA2767. The sequence goes on along the minus strand of CAYOEI010000188.1, from coordinate 14,448 downwards.
GCTTTTCGCTTTTCTCCCAGTCCGGCGTTGTCCATATATCGCGTGCATGGGCTGAGCAACTCCAGGGCAGTTGCAGAACCATCGCCGCATAGCGCGCAACCGATGCAGGCGTGTGCAGAAAATGGGCATGAATGCGGGCAAGCTGAGCCGGCGCCTCGCAAGCCAGAACAAGTGACTGGGGGAATGAGCGCATACGGGGCGCGGAGATGTCTCGCCGCAAATCCTTCAGCCATTGATTTCGGGCGGCGCGATAACCAGAGCGCCCTCGCATGCCCCACCATGCGCGAAGAACCCGAACGGGTTCTTTTAATGGAAACTCCGGCAGATAGATGACCGGGGCTTTTATCTCGTCATGAATGGGGTGGCGCTGTGCGTCGGTTGGCTGGCGCAGGGAAACAAGGAGGATATCAAGTCCAAGCTTCTCAAGAGCAAGTATCTCCTGGGCAATAAACGTTTCCGACAAACGCGGATAGCCCTTGAGAATGAACGCAACGCTACCCTCACAGGTCCGCATACTGCCGCACTTCAGCGTCGATCCCATTGCCGAGGATTCTCTGTGCAATCGATCCTATGGACTCAAGGCCGTCAAGCATGCCTGGCTTGAGTTGTTTTGATGGTTTGTCCTGGTGAGGAAGGTCGTGCAGGGCTTGCGCCATGGTCTTGGTGTCACCATCACCTTCAGGAATAAGTACTTTCAGCAGGCCCTTTTCCTCAGCTCTCAACGCGCGGATCAATTGTTCTTTCCTCGGCTCGGTTCGCGGCAGGACCAATGCGCGTTTGTCATATGACAATATCTCGCAAAAAGTGTTGTAGCCAGCCATGGAGACAACGCAGGCCGAGTTTGCCATCAGCACTTCCATCCGGGCATCGAAGGTAATGATATTTACCCGGTCGAGGCTTTTGCTGCGTTCAATGAAATCGTCGCGCGCTTCATGCGGCATGAACGGACCAAGGACAATTAATGCAGCCAGGGGAAGGGACTTGTCGCTCTCATAGGCTCGCAGCACCCAGTCAACCATGGCCATGCCGTCTCCGCCGCCGCCCGGCGTCACCAGAACATAGGGTTCATTCATATCCAGCGATACAGGCAGTTCAGTTTCCTTGGGCAGGGGGCGGGGTAAATAGCCGGTATAGATCATCTTGTTCCGGATATTGGACGAGAGGGCCAAATTGTCCAGAGGATCGACGAACTCCTCCTGGCCATAAACCCAGATCTCATCATACAAATCTTCCATCGCCGCTATGGTGCGGCCGTTGCTCCATTCTCGTTTCAGCCGTTGCGGATCATCCATCACGTCGCGCAATCCCAGCACGAGCCTTGTGTCCGTGGATTTGAGCATTTCCAGCGTTTCCGTCATTTCACCCTTCAGACCGAGCGGTTCTTTGTCGACCAGCATCAAATCGGGCGCGAAGGTCCTGGCAGTATGGCGAATGATGGATTCGCGTATGGTAAGCGTATCCTTGAGGTCGATATGCAGGCCAAGGGAGGTGTAGTCGCCATTATAGAGCTTGATGACGCCGGGAATTCGAATGAAATCCACGCGGGCGCGATAGTCGAAATTACCGATTATAGGGGAGCCGGACAAAATCAGGACGGTCAGCCCCTTGAAACGCTCCACAAGCGAATGAGCTATCGTCCGGCAACGGCGCAGATGCCCCAGGCCGAACGTGTCATGGCTGTATATGAGAATGCGTTTGGACCTTAAAACTTCTACCATTTTGAGGTCCTGTATGATGAAATCAATTCACGCCGAATTCAGATCGCGTCCTGCGGAGGTAATGACGCCTTGTCGGCTTGATGTCACAGAGTGTTGCATAACGAAGGTGATAATTCTAAGAACAGGTGTTGTTCCTAAGATTACCTTATTGGTAATTGATAAATCTCTTTGGCCATTCAGGCGCAATGAAATTTAGTCGTGGAAGTCCGGCAACGCCTCAAGCCGCTTCAGAGCTCCCGCAAAGTAGTCGGTGGGTGCGTTCAATACAATCAATAACGTTCATCCCGCCGTTTTCGATGCGCTGTTGATATATTTGGGTGCATGCCTTCATTGGGTGGTAAATTACGGCTGTTACTTTATCCCCCGCGCTCCTTGATCCTATGCTCTTGAACATCGTTGGAATTTTCATATCGCGAGAACGCAAATGAATGTGGCGCGGATTTCGTTCAACGATCTGAAATCCTATTGGATTGAGGTCGACCATTTCAAGGACCCCGACAAGAACATCCGTGAGCTTGTCCGTCATCTTGGCCCCTACAAGACGCAAGAAATCGATCCACGCCGATTTTCATATGGTCTTTATGACGGTTCCGACCTGGTCGGCGTGACCCATCTGGTGCAATGGAGCGATCGTCTGGTGCGATACCGGACGCTGAATGTACGCCCTTCCCACCGCGGCAGGGATCTGGGACTGTTTCTTTTAAGTTCGGCGATTCATATGGACTGGAACTCATCAGACCACGATCTTTTTGGCTGGATAAGGCGCGATCATCAGGCCTGGGCAAGTGCGCATGGTTTCAAACCACTTGATGGAAGCTGGCACGACAATCACATAGCCATGACCAGGCCCCTTAGTGCCTTTTAAAAACTTGCTTCGGTCAGCATCCAAAACAGTTGGAATTTCGTTAGAAAACACGCAAAATCAGATGTGCCGCCGGGTCTGCGGCGAATTGTCCCTTGCCGTGGTCCATGTTAGGTTGGCGCGCGATTTTCCTGGCTTGATTCTAAGAGTGCCCATCCTTGAATGATCTGGTGAAGGTAAACGATCTCAGGGTCGAATTTTCCCTGCTTGGCGGCCAGACCGTGGCCGTCAAGGGCGTGTCGTTGCGCATCAGGCCCGGCTCGACGGTGGCGCTTGTTGGGGAGTCAGGTTCAGGCAAGTCCGTAATCGCGCAGTCGATCATGGGCATCCTGCCAAAGGTGGGGCGGATCACATCAGGTGAAATACTTTTTGCCGATCCTGGCCGTGACGGCGAGATCGTGGATATCGCAGCGCTTTCACGGGACAGCAAAGAGATGCGCGACATCCGGGGGGGGGCGCATTTCCATTATTTTCCAGGAACCGATGACCTCTCTGTCACAGTTCCACACCATCGGAGACCAGATTCGCGAGGCGCTTCATCTGCACCGTGACATGAGCGCGAAAGAGGGCAGCGAGACCGTTGAGACAATGCTCAAGCTGGTGGGCTTCCCCGATCCGCCAAATGCCATGAATCGCTATTCGTTTGAACTTTCAGGAGGTTTGCGTCAGCGCGCGATGATCGCAATGGCCCTGGTTTGCCGGCCCTCACTGCTGATTGCCGATGAACCGACGACCGCGCTGGATGTGTCAATCCAGGCCAGCATCCTGAAATTGATCAAGGAACTGCAGTCGGAGCTTGGCATGGCGGTTTTGATGATCACCCACGATCTGGGGGTTGTCGCCAACGTGGCCGATGAAGTGGTGGTCCTCTATCACGGCCAGGTCATGGAGAGCGGTCATGTCGAGGACATTTTCGGCAATCCAAAACATGAGTATCTGCGCGCATTGATGAAGGCGGTGCCGCATTTCGATATGAAACCGGGTGAGCGCCTCATGCCGGTTCGCGAGATTCAATATGAGTCATCGCCGATGATGCGCAAAAAAGAGCCTTGGCCAAAGGGCACGGACAAGGACGTGACGCTTCTCAGCGTCAAGGGGCTCACCAAGCATTACAGCACGCGTAAAAAGTCCTGGTTTGGCGCAGGCGAAGCAACCCGGACCATGGCCGTTAATAATGTCAGCTTCGAAATCAAGCGAGGCGAGTGCCTGGGCCTTGTCGGTGAAAGCGGGTGCGGAAAGACATCGGTCAGCAAGATTGTCATGGGCGCGATTTCGCCTGATGCGGGTTCAATCACCTTTAACGACCATGGCGCGGAAGTTGATCTCCTCAGCGTCGGTCAAGAGCAAATGATGTCTCTGCGGCGTAAAATCCAGATGATTTTCCAGGACCCGTTTGGCTCTCTTAATCCGCGTATGACCGTGTTTGATATTATCCGCGAGCCATTGCTGGTTCATGAAATCGGCAGCGCGCGAGAACAAGGAGACCTGGTTCAGGAGCTTATGCGTCTGGTTGGTCTGGACCCTCGATTTCTTAATCGCTATCCGCACAGTTTCTCCGGTGGCCAGCGCCAGCGCATTGGTCTTGCCCGGTCTCTGGCCCTGAAGCCAGACTTGCTGATCTGTGATGAACCGGTTTCGGCGCTTGATGTATCAATCCAGGCGCAGGTTCTGAACTTGTTCAAGGATTTGCAAAAGGATTTGCAGCTCACCTATCTGTTCATTTCGCACAATCTTGCGGTGGTTGATTATGTCGCCGACAGGATTGCGGTGATGTGCCAGGGCCGCATTGTCGAGATCGCGCCGCGCGAGCTTCTTTTCCGCAATCCTGTTCATCACTATACGCGGCTGTTGATGGCCGCCGTGCCGTATCCTGATTTAGCCCGGAAACTCGATCTCTCAAGCTTTGGCGAGCAAGGGGGGGACGAACCAACCGTCTGGCCCGCGCCATTTGCAATGGACCCCGACAGGCCATCCATCATGATTGATCTCGGCGGTGAGCATTATGTGCTTGCCGCTGAAGGCACCACGCGCCAGGAGCTGGCATCATGATGGGGAGGTTATTTGCTGTCCTACCGCTTCGCTATTTGAGGACATTTCTTTCTGTCCTACCACTTCGCTATTTGAGGACGGGGTGCGCCATTTTGCTTTCCTTCCTTGTACTATTTGCAAACCCCGCACTGGCAGCTCAATTGATTGAGCCGCCAAGCCTCATCAAACAGGTTGAATCGGGAGCGCTTCCGCCGATTGAAAGCCGCGTGCCCAAAGACCACGCAACAGTGGATTTTACCGGGACAGCCAAGCAGGCGGGCCGGTATGGCGGTGAGCTGCGTTTGCTGATGGGCAAGCAGAAAGACACCAGGATGATGACCGTGTATGGCTATGCACGCCTCATCTCGCTGGATGAAAAGTTGCGTTTCGTCCCTGATATTCTGAAAAAGTTTGAGGTGCGAGAGGGCCGCGAGTTCACTTTTTATCTGCGAAGCGGGCACAGATGGTCTGATGGGGCGCCATTCACGGCGGAAGATTTCCGCTATTTCTGGGAAGATATCGCGACCAATGAAAAAGTGTCGCCGGGGGGGCTGCCCAAGGCTCTGATGGTCGACAATAAACCACCAAAATTCGAGGTGATCGACGAGACAACTGTTCGCTACACCTGGGATAAACCGAACAGGGAATTTATCCCTTCGATCGCCGGGTCGCGCCCGCTGGCCATCTATCGCCCGGCTCACTATCTCAAGAAATTCCATATCAACTATGCCGATATGGATGAAATCCAGGCGCTGATCACCGCGGAGCGCAAACGCGACTGGGTTGATCTTCACTCAAGCCGCGCCCGCTGGTACCGGATGGACAATATCGATTTGCCCACTCTGCAACCGTGGCGCAACACGACCCGCCCGCCGGCGGTCCGCTTTGTTTTCACGCGTAACCCGTTTTATCACCGGGTCGATATGAATGGGCGGCAGTTGCCTTATATTGACCGGGTGATGATGTCGCTCGGCGAGGTCAAGATAATCCCGGCGAAATCGGGATCGGGGGAAGCTGATCTGCAGGCCCGGTATCTTCGTCTCGACCACTACACCTTCTTGAAGGAAGGCGAGCAGCGGTTCGACTATACGGTCCATTTATGGAAGCGGACGCAAGGGGCGCATATGGCGCTCTATCCAAATCTGAACACCGCCGATCCGGAATGGCGCGGGCTGATGCGGGATGTAAGGTTTCGCCGCGCGCTATCGCTCGCCATCGACCGGCACGAGGTCAATCAGGTGGTTTATTACGGGCTGGCAAGCGAGGGGAATAATACGATTTTGCCCGCAAGCCCGCTGTTTCAACCGCATTTACAAACCGACTGGGCTACATTTGATATCAAACGCGCCAATGCGCTGCTTGATGACATGGGACTGATAACGCGAAACGATGATGGCATTCGTCTGATGAAAAGCGGCCGGCCGCTGATTATTACCATCGACACGGCGGGTGAGAGTACGGTGCAGATCGATGTTCTTGAGCTGGTCCATGATTCCTGGCTGAAAGTCGGCATTAAAGTTTTCACTAAACCCTCACAGCGCGAAGTTTTCCGTCAGCGCATCGTCGCCGGTCAAACCGTTTTGTCAGTATGGTCCGGCATCTCGAACGGGATTCCCACAGCTTCAATGAGCCCCGAGGAGTTGGCGCCGACAAGCAAATATCAGCTGAACTGGCCGATATGGGGGATGTGGGGGCAATCCAATGGCCGGATGGGAGAGAAGCCTGACATGCCCAAGGTCACGCGTTTGTTCGAACTCTACCGGTCCTGGCTGAGCGCGGTAAGCGATGAGGAACAGGTAAATATCTGGCGGGAGATGCTGAATATTCAGGCTGACCAGGTGTTTTCAATAGGCATTGTCAACTCTACCCAGCAACCGGTTCTGGTGAACAACGCTTTGCGCAACGTGCCGAAGGATGGCTTCTACAGCTGGAACCCGGGAGCATATTTTGGCGTCTACAAGCCCGACACATTCTGGTACGCAGCAAAATGATTGGCTATATAATCCGGCGCATATTGATCATGATCCCGACCCTGCTCGCGATCTCGATGATCGTATTCATCATCATCGAATTGCCGCCGGGAGATTATCTCGAAAGCTATGTCGCCGAGCTGCAAGCCCAGGGCGAAAACGTCGATCTCAAGCAGATCGAGTTTTTGCGCGAGCAATACGGTTTTTCCGATCCGCCTGTATTGCGCTATCTGAATTGGGTGGCGGGGATGCTGCAGGGTGATTTTGGTTATTCCTTCGAATACAGGCTGCCCGTATCTGAAGTTGTCGGAGACCGCCTTTTTCTGACGATCCTCGTGTCGGTGGCGACGATCATTTTCACATGGATTATCGCCTTTCCAATCGGCATCTACTCGGCGACACACCAATATAGCTGGGGCGATTACGGGCTGACCTTCATTGGGCTTCTCGGCCTGGCCACGCCCAATTTCCTGCTCGCACTTATTTTGTTGTATTTCGCCAATGTGTATTTTGGCACTTCAATCGGCGGGCTGATGGATGCTCAGTACCTTGACCAGCCATGGAGCATGGCCAAGGCCATGTCGGTCCTGGAGCACTTATGGATTCCGGTCGTTGTCATCGGCACCTCAGGGACTGCCGGCATGATCCGCCGCCTGCGCGCCAACCTCCTGGATGAGCTGCAAAAGCAATATGTCGTTACCGCCCGGGCCAAGGGCCTGCCGCCAATAAGGACATTGGTAAAATATCCGCTACGGGCGGCGATGAATTTTTTCATAGCCGATATTGGCAGTCTCCTGCCCAGTATTATTTCGGGCGCTGAACTGGTAGCGGTGGTGATGTCCTTGCCGACGACCGGTCCGATTCTGATTGCAGCCCTGCAAAGCCAGGACATGTATCTGGCAGGGTCATTCCTGATGTTCCTCGCCACGCTAACCGTGGTCGGGGTTCTGGTTTCCGATCTGCTGCTGGCATGGCTGGATCCCCGCATCAGATTATCGGGAGGGCAGATGAAATGAGCACGCCGTCAAAGCAAGATACGCGGCTTGAGCATTACGTTTCGAGCGAACCCTTCAATCCCCAAGCGTTCGACCACCGGGTATCACCCGAGCAGGAAAAATATTATCTGGCTTCGCAGTGGCAGCTGATGCGGTGGAAATTTGCGCGTCACCGGCTCGCGGTCATCTCAGGGATTTTCTTGGCTCTGGTGTATTTTTCAATTCTGATTTCAGAGTTTCTGGCGCCCTACGGCCTGCAATCGCGGAACGTGGATTTTATTTTTTCACCCCCGCAGAGCGTGCATTTGTTCCATGAAGGATCGTTTCAAGGCCCCTTCGTCTATGGCACGCACTACCGGCTCAATATGGATAATCTGCAGCGGGTCTATACCGAGGATAGAGCTAAGATAAATCGTTTGCGTTTTTTCTGCAGCGGCGATGAATATGATTTTTGGGGGATCGTCAAAAGCGACCTTCATCTTGTTTGCGCCGGGAAGGGCGGAACGATGTTTCTGCTCGGCACCGACCGGTTGGGGCGCGATATCCTCTCAAGGATCATTTATGGCGCCCGCATCTCCCTCACCATCGGGCTGATAGGCATTACTATCTCCTTCACCCTGGCGCTCATTGTCGGCGGGCTTGCGGGCTATTATGGCGGGCTGGTCGATCTCATTACCCAGCGGGTGATTGAGGTGATTCAGTCTTTTCCCCAGATACCATTATGGATGGCGCTGTCGGCGGTGCTGCCGGTGACCTGGAGCCCGCTGGTGATCTATTTCGCCATCACGGTTATCCTGGCGATGCTCGACTGGACCGGGCTGGCGCGCGCCGTGCGCTCAAAGCTTTTATCGCTGCGTGAAGAAGAATATTGCCTGGCGGCCCAGTTAATGGGCGCCAGGCCGAAGCGGATCATCGCCCGTCATCTGCTGCCGGGTTTCATGAGCCATCTCATCGCCTCGGCAACTTTGTCCATTCCTGCGATTATCCTTGGCGAGACGGCGCTTTCCTTCCTCGGCCTGGGGCTGAGGCCGCCGATTACCAGCTGGGGCGTATTGCTGAACGAAGCCCAGAATATCTCGGTTGTAGCGCTGTATCCCTGGTTGATCCTGCCGGTCGTGCCTGTGGTGCTCGTCATTATCGCTTTTAACTTTTTCGGTGACGGCCTTCGCGATGCGGCCGATCCTTATAAATAAAGTGAAAACTCCAGATGAGTGCATATTTTTCACTGGCGCATACGTAGATACAGATGGAAGTGCAACCCGGATCAGGGAAAAGACCGATGCTGTCACGATTGCGGAGCTTTATTTTTGGTGAGAAAACGCCTGGGACGCTGCCTCGGCGCGTGCAGGAAAATATTGCACTTCAGCAGCAGGAAAGTGAAAAACTGATTGGCTGGGTACAGTTTACCCTCGTTGCCACATTCTTCACGCTTTATGTCCTGTCGCCCAAAACCGGCGCGCAAACCATGTTTCAGCCCGTGCCATGGGCGATTTCCCTGTATTTTTTATTCACCATCATCCGCCTGATTGCGGCTTACAAAAATTACCTGCCGGGCTGGTTGCTGATCTCGTCGGTGATCATGGACATGGGGCTTTTGATGTTCCTGATCTGGAGTTTTCATATCCAGTATGAACAACCCGCGTCGTTCTATTTGAAAGCGCCGACGGTGATGTATGTGTTTATCTTCATCGCCCTGCGGTCGCTGCGTTTTGAGCCTAAATATATTTTGTGGGCAGGCATCACGGCTATTATCGGATGGGGAAGCCTCGTTGGATATGTGCTGGTGGCCGAAACCGATAACCCCATGATCACGCGCAATTACGTGGAGTATCTGACGTCGAACGCCGTGCTCATTGGCGCTGAAGTCGACAAAATCCTATCCATGGCCGCGGTAACGCTGATCCTGTTCGTCGCCATTCTCAGGGCGCAGCGTATATTCTACCGCGCCGTGCTGGATGCGACGGCGGCCAAGGACCTCTCACGGTTTGTCTCGCGAGAGGTTGCCGACCGGATTACCTCGTCGGATCACGCGATCCAGCCCGGCGATGGAGAATCGCGCATCGGTACGGTGGTGTTCACCGATATTGAAGGATTCTCAACCGTTTCGGAGAAGCTGACGCCGCAGGAGCTGGCGAAAACGCTGAATGAATATTTCGAGGCTACAAGTGAAATTATTGATGCACATGGTGGCGTCATTACCCAGTTCCAGGGCGATCTGATGCTGATCACGTTTAACGCTGTCACCCGCGACGACAACCACGCAGTCAACGCCATGAAGACCGCGATCGGGATACGTGACCTCACGCAAAACCAGGTCTTCTGCCATGGCGGAAAACTCCCCACAAGGTGCGGCGTCAATACCGGTGAAATTGTCGTCGGCGCCATAGGGTCAAAGGAGCGTTTGTGTTTCACTGTTCACGGCGATCAGGTAAACGTCGCGGCCCGGCTGGAGCAGTTGAACAAGCAATATGGTTCATATGTTCTTGCCGGTGAAAGCACGGTGCAGGCATGTGGATCGAAATTTGATTTTAAGCATGCCGGAGAAGTGACGGTGCGCGGGCGCGAAGCACCGACGAAAATTTATACGGTATAAACCTGACCGGCTTTTTACGCATCTTGCGTTCAGTCACAATTGTAAGCTCAGGGTAATATGCCAGAAAAATCAGAAGATTTTTACAAGAACCTGCCGGGTTTTAGCGAATTTTCCGGTGTCACCGACCTCTCGCTTTATAGCCCCTTACCCGACGACTGGCATATCGTCATAGCGGATATTACGGGCTCCACGGGCGCTATCAAGGAAGGGCGTTACAAGGACGTCAATATGATGGGGGCGGCGTGCATCATGGCGGTTCTGAACGCCCTGCCGCAATGCAGCATCCCCTATGTATTTGGCGGCGATGGCGCGACCCTGGCTGTGCCGGACTCTGCTGCTGCACTCGTAAAACGCGAACTCGGCGCCACGCGCTCCCTTGCACAAAAACAATTCGGCCTGGATTTGCGGGTGGGGATCGTTCCCATCCGCGACGTACGGGACGCTGGCGCGGACGTTCTGGTGGCAAAGTTTCAGCTCAGCTCTGTGAACGCCATGGCGATGTTTACCGGTGGCGGCGTCCAGCTGGTGGACGGCATGATCAAGGATACGAGCGGCAAGCCGCAATACTCTATTCCCATACCCGCCGATGATGCCGCGCCGGACCTGAAGGGCCTGTCATGCAGATGGGAGCCGTTGAAATCCAACCGCGGAATGATGCTGAGCATACTGGTCCACGCGAGGGGGAAAACCAACCAGGAGAATATTGCGATCTATCGCGAGGTTATTGATTGCATTGATAAGATTTTCAATTCTGACGTGAAGGCCGCCAGCCCGGTCAGTGCGCAGAACATGGTATATAAATGGCCGCCAAAAGGCATGATAAGCGAATGCAAACTGTTCGCGCTCTCGCCAAACCGGATCAGGAAATATTTCTGGATCAGTTTCACCAGTCTGGTTCAATTCGTTCTGGAAAAATTTGATTTGTCATTTGGCGGATATATTGCTCCTCAATATCGTGAGGAGCTAAGAGTCAATTCCGATTACAGGCGTTTTGACGATACTTTGCGCATGATCCTTGATTGCACACCCGATATCGCCGGCGCATTAGAGGAGCAATTTCACGATTTGCATTCCCGTGAGAGGATTGTCTACGGCGTTCATCGATCAGGTCATGCGTTGATGACATGTCTGGTATTTTCGCTGGATAAAGGCGAGCATGTTCATTTCATCGATGGATCGGATGGCGGATTTACAGCTGCGGCAATCCAGTTAAAGGCGCAAATTCAGGAATTGTCGCAAAAGACGCGCTAGAGCAAGTTTCGGCCATTGCCAGACCTGCCGGACAGCGGCGGCGGGATAAACATACATTTACTCAATCGATGAGTTGATGAGATAAGTGAATTTTACGCGATAATAGAACGAGTGCTAATTTGTGCTGAATTTTCTTCGGCATAGTGACAGCAACGGGTCAAGGAAAGGTGGACTTCGATGAGTCAATCAGAAACCGTGTTGAACGGGGTGACATACCAGATTCCAGATCGTCCGGTGGCGGTGGTTTGCATCGATGGCAGTGATCCTGAATATTTCACCGCTGCGAGCAAGGCCGGCGTTATTCCAACCATTGAGCGTTTTATGCGCGACGGCTTCAACGCCACGGCGCACTGCGTCGTTCCAAGTTTCACCTGCCCAAACAATATGTCGATCGCGACGGGAAGCCCGCCAGAGGTGCATGGCATTTCGGGCAACTTCTATCTCGACCGCAAGACGGGCGAAGCCGTGGTTATGACGGGACCTGAGCTGCTCCGCTCGCGCACCGTCTTCGATGTGCTCTCGAAAGCCGGTGTTCCGACCGTGGTCGTGACCGCCAAGGACAAATTGCGCAAGCAGCTTGGCAAGGATCTCGATGTCTCCAAGGGCCATATATGTTTCTCCACCCAGCATGCCGACACGACGACCATGGAGGAAAATGGCATAGATGATGCTCTTGGTTTCATCGGGCAGCCTCTGCCGGACATGTATTCCGAAGAACTCTCCCTGCTGGTGCTGGACGCCGGCATCAAATTCCTTGAGCAGGAGGATAAGCCCAAGCTGCTCTATCTCTCGCTGACCGATTATGTGCAGCACAAATACGCACCCGATCATCCCAAGGCGCTCGAATTTTACAAGGCGATGGATGATCGCTTCGCGCGGCTGGAAGAATTGGGCGCCATTGTCGCTTTGGTCGCCGATCACGGCATGAAAGACAAATGCGACGATGACGGCAACTACAACATCGTTTTCCTGCAGGACCTGCTGGATGAACGTTTTGGCAAAGACACGACCAAGGTCATCTGTCCGATTACCGATGCGTTTGTCGGTCATCATGGCGCGCTTGGCGGGTTTGTGCGGGTGCATTGCTTCGAAGGGGCAAGCCCTGAGGATGTGATCGAATTCACCCGGTCGCTGGAGGGTATTGAGGAGGTCCTTGACCGGAAGCAGGCAGCTTCGACGTTGGGTCTGCCATATGATGTGGAGGCCGATGTCGTGGTGATCTCGGGAGAGAATTATTGCGTAGGCGCCGCCAGGGCCGATCATGACATAGCCGGCCTCAACGGAGCGCGGCTGCGTACCCATGGTGGTTTTTCGGAACAGAATGTGCCGTTCGTCTTAAGCGCGCCGCTTAACGCCGACTATGCCCGCCGCGCCAGCACCGAGCAGCTCAGGAACTACCACATTTTCGATTTTGCCATTAACGGCACGGCGTCAGCGGCCTGAGGCCCAATGAGCGTATATGAGTTTATGACGGGGTACCATTTGATGATATCTGTCAAACTTATGAATTGATGATTTATAGCAATTTTACCCAATAGCAGGGTGAGTGCTAGTTTGTGCATGGATTACGGGTCAGGCATCTGAAACGGACTGAAATTACAGGCCGTCAAGGGAGCCTTGTAAACCCCTTATCAGCAATCTGGAGCGTGAACGGCAGGGTGACATTGTTAAGTGCGTAGGTAGACGTTCGTGCGACACCGCCTGGCATATTGGTGTCAATCGGCGCCGAACTTTGACCCTTTATAGGCGCGCAATATTGACCCCTCATAGGGACGCTCTTGCCGCCACCGGGGCCAGAGCTGCGGAGCGTAGTGCAGTAGCGTAGGGCGTGTGGCGGCGGGGTCAGTTTTCGGCGCCTGTCCGGTTGGAGTGCCTATGTGGTTTCACAGTAGTATGCGATAAACCGTGTAAGTGACCGGTTTATTCTTTCTTTTTCAAGAGCCATTTAGGCCATTGAATTTGGAAAGCGGCTATGGAACAGGATTGCGTGGCTGAATGACGGTCACTAGACTGAGCAACGCATCTAAACTCGTGATCACCGGAACTGTCGTGTCGATCTGCGGCCAGGTACGGGTCACTGAATGGTGCTTGATCCATACCGGTTGGATACCGGCATCGCGCGCACCGTTGACGTCGATACGATAATCATCACCCACATAGATCGCATCCGGTGGTGTAATGCCAAGTCCCTCTACGCATTGTTGAAACGGTTGTGGGTCGGGTTTTGCGTTGATGCCGTCTTCGCCCGATATGATAATGACCTCGAAGAACTCGGCAAGCTTGGGGAATTCTCGCAAGCGGTGTCCGTCACTCTTAACCTCACCTTGGGTATTGGAGATGAGGGCTAAGCGATAGTCATGCTGGAGCGTCTCTAACACCCGCATAGTCTCAGGAAACGGTGTCGTTAGACGATTGACCGTCTGCCAGTATTCATGTTCCCAGGTAACAAGCTGCTCGGTATCGACGGTAAGGTCAAGGCTCTCATATACCGAGCGCCAGATTTCGAAACGCGAGAAGTGCGATTGGTCATGCATCGCCTTACGAGTCTGACGATAACCGGTGATGAACTGATCCCAGCCAGGACCACCACCATCGAGTTTAGTGAAGATCTTTTGCTGGGCGTCGCGTTCAGCTGCGCGAAAACCGTTCGAAGAATCTACTAGCGTTTGTCCGAAATCGAACAAGATGGCCTTGGTCATGTAGAGCCACCCGACTTACTGTCAATCCGTTCCGTATTGGCTCAGATAATCACCGAACAGTTCCTCATCGGGTGGAATGTGCTCGGGAATCGGTATCGACAACCATGTGTAGTTCAAGAAATGACGCCAGTCGATATTATCGCTACTCATGTTGCCGGCCCAGCTGCCGCACCCTAGGGTATCTGTGGTTAGTTGGCCATTAAACCAACTGCCGCTATTGGCGGCGGCGTGTGGCATGTTGCAATTCACGCGGCCCACCTTGGTATTCAGGGCGAGCTTGATACGACGCTCGTCCTTCTCGCTGTGCAGCGAGGTCGAATGACCCAACCCTG
>CAYOEI010000187.1:0-4630 GCA_964402825.1 uncultured Hyphomicrobiaceae bacterium | reverse complement strand
ACGACAGGGCGGTCATCAGCACCGCTCTGAACCGCAAACGCGCGGCCGTCTCAGCCGCGTCGACTATGCTGTTGCCCTCTTCGCGCAGCTGTTTGGCGAATTCGACGATGAGAATGGCACTCTTTGCCGCCAGGCCGATGAGTAGCACCAGCCCCACCTGCGCATATATGTTTAACGCCAGACCGGTCGCCAGCAGGAGCCCCAGAGCACCGAACATTGCGAAGATTACCGACAGCATGACGGGGAAGGGAATGGTCCAGCTTTCATACTGGGCGACGAGGAAGAGGTAGGCGAAGACAATGGACAATATGAAAACGAAGGATCCGGCTTCAGCCGCCTTGATTTCCTCCAGCGCCATACCGGTCCACTCATAGACGTAACCGTCCGGCAAGGAGTTATCGCCAAGCTGTTTCATGGCCTCGATTGCCTGGCCAGATGCAAAGCCGGGCGCCGGGTTGCCATTGACCACGGCGGAGCGGAACAGATTATACCGTTCGATGGTTTCAGGCCCCTGTATCGGCTTGACTGTCACGAAGGTCTGCAGCGGGATCATTTCGCCGTCACGGTTGCGGACATAGATCTTTCCAATGTCGCTTGGCGCTGCGCGGCGATCTCCCTCAGCTTGAATATAAACCCGATAAACCCTGCCGAATTTATTGAAATCATTGACATAATAGGAACCAAAATTGGCGCTTAGAACCTGGAATATCTCACTAATATCGACGCCCTTCGTCTTGGCAAGCTTCCGGTTTACGTCCACGAATAGCTGCGGTGAGTTTGCCCGGAATGTAGAGAACACGCTTGAAAGCTGAGGCTCACCATTGGCCGAGACGATAAGCCCGCCAAGCGCCGAAGCGAGTTCCGGCGGCGGGCGGCCCTGCGTGTCCTGGAGAACGAATTCGAAGCCGCCAGTCGTTCCTAATCCTGGAATAGGCGGGACGTTGAACGGGAAGATCGTGGCGCTAGGAATTGCCAGTAGTTTTGGTGTGATCGACTTCAATATACCACCCAGCCGCAATTCTGGCGTGGTCCGCTCATCCCAGGGATCAAGCACAACGATTAGAAATGCACCGTTGGGAATAACCGCGCTTGCAAGGATGGAATAGCCACCGATCGACGCCACATTGGCGATGCCAGGAGTGTCCGCCAGGATAGCCTCAACCTGGCTGAGAACGACGGCGGTTCGCGGCAGGGCCGCACCGTCGGGAAGGCGGACATCAATAAAGAAAGCGCCGCGGTCCTCTGCTGGCACAAACCCCGTGGGCAGCTGTTTGCCGAACCATCCAGTCACCACCGCCACCGCGAGAAAGCCAAACATGGAAATGGTCAGCAGCCGAAGGAGCTTTCGCACAAGCCAGATGTAACCATCACGTGAGACATCTAGCCCTTTTTCGAACCAGGCCAGTGGTCCGCGCTGCACCTGTTTGTACGGTTTCAGAATGGTGGCGCATAGAGCCGGGCTCAGGGTCAAGGCGTTTATCGATGAAATAGAGACAGCAACAGCAATCGTGGCGGCGAACTGTTCGAACAGGCGCCCCGTCAGGCCTGGTGTGAACGCCACAGGTATGAACACCGCAAGCAGAACCAGTGTCGTTGCGATGATCGGTGTGGTGACCTCTTCCATGGCCTTTATTGTCGCTTCGCGCGGCTCAAGCCCATCGGACATGTGCCGCTGGACGTTTTCCACCACAAGGATTGCATCATCGACAACAATGCCAATGGCCAGAATAAGTCCGAACAGGGAGACGGTGTTGATCGAAAAGCCCATCATCAAAAGCGCGGCGAAAGTTCCGATCAGGGATACGGGAATCGCGATTCCAGGGATCAGAGTTGAACGCCAGTCCTGCAGGAATATGTAAACAACGAGGATAACCAGCGCCAATGCCTGGAGTAGCGTTATCACAACCTCTTTGATGGAGGTTTTCACATACAGCGTCGTATCATAGGTGATGGCGTAAGAGAGATCCTTGGGAAACCGTATGGAAAGACGCTCCATAGCCGCCTTAAGCCCGGCGGCAAGATTGAGCGCATTGGCGTCGGGCAGCTGGTAAACCGCCAGCAAGGCGGCCGGCTTGCCGTTAAGCTGGCCGTACCAGCCATAGGTTTCCGCGCCAAGCTCAATGCGGGCGACATCACCAACCTTCACAATCGAGCCGTCGGGGCGGGCCTTGATGACGATGTCTCTAAATTCCTGCACATCAGTCAGCCGGCCTTTTGCCTGGATGGTGTACTGGAATTGCTGGGTGGCGGGTGAGGGCGCCTGACCGATGCTGCCTGCCGAGACCTGAACATTCTGGTCGCGGATCGCCTCGATCACATCACTTGCGGTGAGACCAAGGCTGGTCATGCGGTCCGGTTTCAGCCAGACGCGCATGGCATAGTCGCGGGCGCCAAGAATATCCACGCTGGCGACGCCGGGCACGCGGGCCAGTGTGTCGCGAATGTTGATGCTGGTGTAGTTGGAAAGGAAGATATCGTCGTAAGTGCCGTTCGGTGAGTAGACCGAGTATACCACCAGCATGCTGGTTGACTGTTTCTTGACCGAGAGACCCTGTCGCGCAACCTCCTCAGGCAGTTTTGGCGTCGCTAAAGATACGCGGTTCTGCACGTTGACCTGGGCAATGTCGCCATCGATGCCGACCTCGAACGTCACCGTCAGCGTGTAGCTGCCATCGTTGGCGCTTTTCGACGACATGTAGATCATGCCTTCCACGCCGTTGACCTCCGCCTCGATAACCGCGGCGACTGTCTGTTCCACCACCTGAGCGCTGGCGCCGGGATATTTTGCCGTGACCTGCACCTGCGGCGGGGTGAGTTCGGGATATTCGGCGATTGGCAGGGCAAGGATCGCGAGAACACCGGCAATAAGGGTGACAATCGCGATGACAAAGGCAAATTTGGGCCGGTCGATGAAGAATGCGCTGATCATCTATTTTGCCGCCGCATTTTTCTGCTGAGCGACCGGTTTGACGGTAGCGCCTGGCCGGACTTTCTGGATGCCCTCGACAATGATCGTTTCGCCCACGGTCAGACCCTCCGTCACGGAGATTTCCGTTCCCTTGCGCTGACCTGTTTTAACGGGCCGTATTCCAACCTTGTTGTCCTTGTCGACAACGAGGACAAATGGACCGGTCTGGTTTTCCTGAATTGCTGTTTGAGGCACAACTATCTGATTCTCAGGTTTCGCGCTGACCAGGGTCACATTCACGAACTGGCCCGGCAATATCAGTTCATCGGGATTTGGAAACTCAACGCGCACCCTGATGGTGCCGGTTGAGGGGTCGACGCGGTTGTCGATGTAGTCGAGCTTGCCGTCATGCGGGTAAATCTTGTCATTGGCGAGCCGGATTTTAGGAGTGAACCCGGCGGTTTTGCCGTCTTTTATGGCTTGTGTGTAATTCAGATAGGTGCGCTCGGAAATCGCGAAGTTCACCCTGATCGGGTTAAGTGCGACCACCGTGGCCAGAACGCCGCTGTCCGGGCCGATAAGATTCCCGGCATCCACTGTACTGGCGCCGATGCGGCCATCGAGCGGGGAAATGACTTTGGTATATCCGACATCGAGCTCTGCCCGCTCCAGATCAGCCTTGGAGGCGGCAATATCTGCACGCGCCTGTCCGGCCGCCGCTTTGGCTTTATCACGCTGTGCGGGGCTGAAGGTGCCGCTATCCGCCAGCCTGTTGTAACGGACCAATTGGTTTTCCGCGTCTTCGAGGGTTGCTCTGTCCCGTTCGACCTTCGCCGCCGCTGCATCCCGTGCAGCGTTGAATTCAGAAGGATCAATGACGAACAGCACGTCGCCCTTCTTAACCGGTGTTCCTTCCTTGAAGCTTTGCTTGAGAAGGAATCCGGTGACCCGCGCGCGCAAATCCACGGACTGGAAGGCTTCGGTCTGTCCGACAAAATCGGAAGATGCCGCAACGGGTTTTGAAATTACCGGTACAACAATGACTGCCGGCGCCGGTTGCCCTGCTTGTGCGTTCTTGCCGGCGCTTTTCTGGTCATCGCAGGCGGTAAGAACCCCAAGGGGCAACGCCACCATGAGAAATGCGAGACTCTTCATGTTCATGCCGGGCTCCCCTAATGTGCCAATAGTTTCGTCGCCGATTCTCAATTCCACGCGCTGGCAATGATACAAAACTATCTTTTGGGTCTGATGTCGATTGTTAATGCCCGCCGGCCGCCCCTGCGTTCACTTGCTGGACTCATGGCGATGGGTTAGAACCCGAGCCCATCGTGACAGGGTGCTTACATACCTGAGACTCATAATTATGGCGAAGATCAAAAAAACCCCGCGTCCCAAGGCGCGGCTGCCGAAAGGCCTAAGGGACATCCCGGCGCAGGAAATCCGTGCGCGCGATGCGATGCTGCGCATCATCCGCGATGTGTATGAATCCTATGGATTCGAGCCGCTGGACACCCCGGCATTTGAATACACTGATGCGCTGGGAAAATTTCTTCCCGATCAGGATCGCCCCAACGCAGGCGTTTTTTCGTTTCAGGACGAAGACGAGCAATGGCTTTCGCTGCGCTATGACCTGACGGCGCCGCTGGCGCGCCATGTGGCCGCGAATTTCGATAGCCTGCCAAAACCCTTCCGCCGCTATCAGGTGGGGTCCGTCTGGCGCAA
>CAYOEI010000186.1:0-4401 GCA_964402825.1 uncultured Hyphomicrobiaceae bacterium | reverse complement strand
AGTATGGGTGACGTTGACGGGGCCGTTAGTCGAGTAGGCGAAAATGCCCAAGCCGCCGGTGCTGTAGAGCGTGCCGTCGGTCATGGTGTTGACCGCCCCGCCGCTCGAGGAGGCGTAGATGGCAATACCGGTCGCGGAGGTTACATCCCCGGTGTGATTGATGGTCGCCGTGTTGCCGCCCGCGGCGCGCACGTCGATACCACGGCCGGTTCCCGTGGCGATGATGGAATAGGGATTGGTATTGCTCACAAGGGTGGCGGCACCGGTGGCGCTGAAATAGATCCCGTCCACGTTCAGGGCGGGCGCGATATTCTGGTTCAGATTGTTGACGTTGAGGGTGGTGTAGGCCGCAGGAAAGTCCACGACGCTGGCAATACCGAGGGACTGGTTGCCGGTACAGGTGGCGATGCCACCGCCGACGTACACACAGGCATCAGGCAAAGCATTGGCGCTGCGTGAAGCGCCAAACCACAGGGCACCTGCCGCGGCCGTGCCGAGCAGGGCCGCACGCCAGCCGGTGCCCTGGTGTTGGGTAAAGATTGCCGAACCGGCCCCGGCATCGGGCGCATAGTTGTAAATGCAGTGATATGTGGGGCCTGGGAGCATACGGCTACGCGCACGCCCCTGACCGGCGCACAGTGAGCGCACAGCCGCATTCGGGCCCCGTCTCTTGACGCCCATTATCCCCCATTTCCGCGTTCGTTGCGCCGCTGTCCCGTTTCTCATGACGGGATCGGCAGAAATTACCATATTGGTAATACAAGCTAGCCTTGAGACCGGGCGATTCGCGAAGACAAAGTGAGCAGTAGCTCGTATTTTTCCGCTCACTGTTGCATTAGGGCAACGGAATCGGGCGGGTTAGCTCCAGATCATGAATTTTTTATCCCGAACAGGCGAGTCACCGCTTGTTGGAGGATCACACCGGCTTCGTGGTACAAAATGAAATACCGATCCGGTAGCGCCATTCACGCGGCAGGCGGATACAGAATAATTGTTGGTGTCAGGTCGAAATGAATGAACAACCAGCCAAGGATGCCGGCAGCGCCGGGAGCGGAACGCCGCAGGACGGACAGCCACAAGCCGGGGCTCAACCGGTAGAGCAGCAGCCCGTTAACATTACCTGTACGCGCGGGTTCGCAGGCTGGCTGACACGCAACCAGGTGAGCCTGGCCTTCTCATCCTACCAGTCGGGGCGGCTTTATCTCGTGGGGGTGGACAATCAGGGCCGGGTCTCCTTCCATGAGCGTTTTCTCGCCCGCGCCATGGGCCTGTATGCCGATCCTCAGCGGATACTGCTCTCGACCATGTTCCAGATATGGCGTTTTGAGAACATTCAGGGACCAGGGCAACCGCCGAATGCCTGCGACCGCTACTACATACCCCGGGTGGCCCACACTACCGGCGATATTGACATACACGAGATCGAAGTGCTGGGGGACGGGCGCATCGTTTTCGTCAACACGCTCTTTTCCTGCCTCGCATATCTCAGTCCTATCCATTCGTTCCAGCCCTTCTGGAGACCACCGTTCATTTCCAAACTTGCAGCCGAAGACCGTTGCCACCTGAATGGAATGGCCATGCGGGATGGTGCGCCGAGATATGTCACGGCGGTAAGCCAGAGCGATATTGTCAATGGCTGGCGTGACCGGCGAAGCGAGGGCGGCTGCATCATCGATATTACCACCAACGAGATTATCACCGACAAGCTCTCCATGCCGCATTCGCCGCGCTGGCATCAGGGTCAACTCTGGTTGCTGAATTCCGGCACCGGTTTCCTGGGCACTGTCGATCTCGAGACGGGCGCCTTCGAGCCGCGCGTCTTCTGCCCCGGTTTTCTGCGCGGGCTCGCCTTCCACAACAATCACGCCATTGTCGGCCTGTCTTTGCCGCGCGACGGTACCTTCTCGGGCCTTCAGCTCGATGAGGAACTGAAATCCCGTGATGCGGAGCCCTGGTGCGGGGTGCAGATCATCGACCTGGCCGCAGGCGACATTGTCGAGTGGATCAGGCTGGAGGGCGTGGTGACGGAACTCTTTGCGGTCAGTGCAATCCCCGGCGTGCGCTGGCCCATGGCAGCGGGGTTCCTCAATGACGAAATCCACAAGAACATCACCATCGAGCTGCCGCCGGGTGTGGAACAGATGGTCGAGGAGGCGGTGAAAAAGCCTGTGAAGAAAAAGCCGGCCAAGAGAAAACCCGCCAAAAAGAAACCGGTGAGAAAGAGGGCATCAAGGAAGTCATGAGTATGGGCGGCACTTTTTCGGGGAGCAACACAGGCATGCTGTCCTGTCGCAGGCGACCGGGGCTTTTGTTCGTGGTCAGCATGCTCGCGTTTCTTGCACTAAGCATCCAGTCCACATCGTCCCAGACGACTCAATGGCAAACCAGCCCTACCCCGACACAGAAAGCCAAAGCCGGTGAGCAAAAAGAGAAAGCTCCGGCGCAGAAAGCCAAACAGCCACCCCCGCAGAAACCTCAGATCACTGCATCGCGGACGGAATGGAACGTCACGTGCCAAAGCGCGTCCAATGACAAGGGCCTCAACTGCCGGATGTCCCGAGCCGTCGTGCTGAAGGAGAACCGCAAGCTGCTTCTTCGAGTTACAGTGCGCCTGCCCGCGGAGACAAAAAAGCCGGTCATGCTAATACAGTTGCCGCATGGTCTCTATCTTCCCGCGGGCGCGAAGATGGGGATCGACGACAAAACGCCACAGCCCCTGGTTTTGCAGACCTGCAATCAGAAGGGATGCTACGCAGGCTCGCCCGTCTCAAAAGCATTGCTCACCGCAATGAGAAAGGCGCAACAGCTGAAGGTGACATTCCAGAACCTTCAAAAGAAGCCGATTACTGTTGCCATGCCCCTGGACGGGTTCACAAAGGCATACGAACAGATGGAAGGGCGTTGAGGGCAACATCAGATGGCTCAAACCACGTGATGCTCAATAACCGCTTTTGGCTAAAAGCAGACATTCCAGCCTATGTGGATTTATGTCCGCTTTCGGGGGTAAAGCGGACATTCCCAGCAACGGTTCAACCGATACTCATTTATGAGTACACGGCCTAGTTTGGTTCTGGCAGTGTAATGCGGTGAGACGGTGCGGAAGTTTTAGAAAGTGGGACAATCGCATTCGTAAGACATTGAAACTATACGGGTTCATTTTTTGTCCCACTACAACATAAGCTATTGATATTACATAATTATCTTATTCCCCTACGGGGTGCCACCACCAGCAAATATCTTTTGTAAATCAGAGACTTACTAATAGTGGGACACTCACCCTTTTGAAAGTGGGACACTTCTGTTCCCTGAATGTCCGATGACAGCCCCTGTAGCCAGTATCTTTTGCTGTGCCGCCTTGGTGTATCTGATGGCTTCTGTCGCGGTTTCCCATCCGAAGTAGGCCATCAGTTGGTTGACGGTTGCACCGCCCTCGGCAAGTTCAATTGCCCTTGCCTTCCGCAGACCGTGGGCGCTCTTGCTCACGCCCGCCTTGTCACACCATTCCCGAACCTTGTTACCGAAACCGGCTTCCGAAAAAGGCTTGCCAAAATCCGTGACAAGGAACGTCATGTTGTTCGGCGCTGCGTCCAGTTCCTTCTGTAGCTCTGGTGAGATTGGAACTGAAATAGTCCGCCCTGTTTTCTTGATTTTGAATCTTATAAAACCAGATTTGATGTGCTGCCGCCCCAACGCCACAGCATCCTGACGCCGGACGCCGGTCCAGCGCATAATTAAATATGCCCTGCGAGCCGTCGTACCAGTTGGCCATGTCCTTTCAAATCTTTCCATTTCCTCTTGCGTCCACGGCTTGAAGCCGTCCGTTTTGACACGCATACACTTCACGCCTCGCGCCGGGTTTTCTCCCGCAATCTCCGCCTCAATCGCCCAATCAAACATCGGCCTTAGTGCCTTGATAATTGCGTTTGCCGATTCCGGCACATGCGCCTTTGCGTCCCGTAATGAGCGAACGTGGCGCGTCTCCATTTGTGCAAACGGCTTCGATCCATTGTCGGCGCAAATCGATTCCAACACGTTGCGGCGGGTTTTCTTGGTTCGGGTGGCTAGACGGGTAAATTCTGGTGATTTGAGATATTGGAGACACAGCCAACCGAAGCTTCCATTTTTCACACCGATTGTGTTGGCTGGTGCTTTATTGGCAGACAGGGCTTTTCTGTACTCGTTCAGGAAGGCGTCTGTCCCTGGTTCCTCCCGCAGCCTGACCTTTGGTTGGCTCTTGCGGCGTAAATAGATGCGTTCATTGCCGTACCTATC
Organism: uncultured Hyphomicrobiaceae bacterium; assembly: GCA_964402825.1. Lineage (GTDB taxonomy): Bacteria > Pseudomonadota > Alphaproteobacteria > Rhizobiales > Methyloligellaceae > UBA2767. The sequence goes on along the minus strand of CAYOEI010000186.1, from coordinate 129 downwards.
GGTGTCCCGGCACAAATAGGGCAAATTCACTTTCATGATGCCGTCCCCGCTCATTAGTCCTCATCCCAAGTATTGTTCGGTTCTGACCATTCGTCAAATGCGGTGTCTAGCCCCTTCACATCCCAAATC
>CAYOEI010000185.1:0-9613 GCA_964402825.1 uncultured Hyphomicrobiaceae bacterium | reverse complement strand
ACCTCCCTTCACGACAGTGATTCTTTGCCAGTAATTTTGTGATAGTGATTTTGTGACAGTGACAATGAATATTTACGCCCATTTTTCAGACCGGGTCGCCGCTGCGCTCGAGCAGCTCAAGACGCAAGGTGTTCTGCCGGCCGATACCGATACATCCATTGTGACGGTGGAGCCGCCGCGTGAAGCCTCCCATGGCGATCTGGCGACTAACGCAGCGATGGTGCTGGCCAAAAAGGCAGGAATGCCGCCGCGCGATCTGGCCGAAAAGATCAGCGAATTTCTGGCGGCGGATGCGGATATCGATGATGTCCAGATAGCCGGACCGGGTTTTATAAATATCAGTGTTTCCAAAGCCTTCTGGCCGCGAATTCTTACCGCTGTTATGCAGGACGGTGATGATTTCGGCCGCAGCGAAATTGGCGCTGGGGAAAAGGTCAATGTGGAATATGTCTCCACCAACCCTACCGGACCGCTCCATGTGGGGCACTGTCGCGGCGCGGTGTTCGGCGATGCGCTGAGTGCATTGCTCACTTTCGCCGGATACGACGTTACGACGGAATATTATGTCAATGATGCCGGTGCTCAGGTGGATGTTCTCGCCCGCTCCGCCTATCTGCGCTACCGCGAGGCGCATGGTGAGGATATTGGTGAAATCCCCGAAGGCTTTTACCCCGGCGACTATCTCAAGCCCGTCGGCGAGGAACTGGCCAAAATTCACGGCGAGACGCTGCTAAAACAAGATGAAGGCGAATGGCTCCCGCTTGTCCGTGATTTTGCAATCTCCGAGATGCTCAAAGCCATCAAGCAGGACCTTGCGTCGCTGGACATCAGCCAGGACGTGTTTTTCTCCGAGCGCTCGCTGATTGAAGGGGATGCCGACAAGGTGGCGCAGACCATCGAAGAGTTGCGCCAGAAGGGGCTCATTTACGAGGGCCGCCTGCCGCCGCCAAAGGGCAAGCTCCCCGATGACTGGGAGGATCGGGAGCAGACGCTGTTTCGCGCGACGCAATTTGGCGATGATGTGGACCGCGCCCTGGTGAAGTCCGACGGCACCTATACTTATTTTGCTTCCGACATGGCCTATCATGACGACAAGTTCAAACGCGGCTTCAAGACCATGATTGATGTCTGGGGGGCGGATCATAGCGGCTATGTGAAACGAATGAAGGCTGCGGTGGAAGCGCTCACCGGAGGTGAGGGAGAGCTGGATGTAAAAATCTGTCAACTGGTGCGTTTGTTTCGCGGTGGTGAACCGGTGAAAATGTCCAAGCGTTCTGGAGAGTTCGTCACCTTGCGTGATGTGGTGGATGAAGTTGGTCCGGGGCCCGTGCGCTTCATGATGCTGTACCGAAAGAACGATGCGCCGCTCGATTTTGATTTCGTTAAGGTTACCGAGCAATCGCGCGATAACCCGGTCTTTTACGTGCAATATGCACATGCGCGCGCACATAGCGTGTTCCGGAATACGCTTGAGGTTTTTCCTGATCTTAAGCCGTCAAGTATAGAATTTGTTAAAGTGGACTATTCATGTCTGAATAGCGAAGCAGAATTGGCCGTTATAAAAAGAATATCACAATTTCCACGAATAATTGAAGCTGCATCAACTTCTCATGAGCCTCATAGAATATCTTTTTACTTGTATGAGCTCGCGGGCGACTTTCACAGCCTTTGGAATCGAGGCAAAGAGTTGCCACAATTACGTTTTATTAACGCAGCAGATAGAGATTTAACTGAGGCTCGCATTGTATTGGTAGCAGCAACCGCCAAGGTTCTGGCGTCTGGCCTGAAAATTCTTGGCGTGCAACCAGTCATTGAAATGCGTTAGCTTGTATGAGTTGGAATGACTCCGGACGGCAGGAAAGAGTTTAGTTCAAGGGATTTAACGGCATGTCATTGACTGACGAGGGGAACACTCCCTCAAACAAGCAGACCGCTTCTGATACAGTGGAGCGTGCTCAATCGGGACAAAATGGTGTGAAGCAGGGGCTGCCAGGATTGGCTGGCTTCGGGCAGACGCCAGGCTATGCGCCAGTGACTGCCCAGCCGCAGGAGCCCTTGGCTTCTGAAGAAACTGAAACGGACGTTAACCTGGAATACCCCGACACGTTTGAGGAACCGGAATTTACCAATACGTTTGAGGAACTGGATTCTCCCGATGAAGCGGAATATCCAGACACTCTCGCACCCCCCGAATTTACAGAATCACCCGCGGCGCCAGTGGATCAGCCGGAGACTGCCGCTCCTGTTAATTTGCTGGAAGAGATTGATCCTCAAGCTGAAGGCTTCCTTGATGATCAGCAGGAGCTCTCTCACGAACAGGAACCGCAATTTGACAACCCGCCGGACTTTCTTGCCTCTGAATCCAGCGGGGAATCCAGCGGGCAGTTAGCTGACGAGTCATATACGAGTGACGATCTGCAGAGTTTCATGAGCGAGCCTCAGCCGGAAGATACCGAAGCTATGGGCGTTTCGGCGGCGGGCGGGTTTGATACCGGGTTGGGGATTAATCCCGATGAGGCGCTGCATGCTGAAACAGGCAATAACTTACAGACTTTTGAAGCCCATTACGATCAGCACCCGGAAATTCCGCTTGGCGCCTTCGATGAGCCGGCTGAGGGGCAGGGCGAACAACCGTTTTTCCATGGGCCGGAGCAAGAGGGTGATGCGGAATTTATAACCGGTGAACCCGGTACGGAAATTGTTGAGCCGAACGAACACAAGGGCCGCAAGATTCTGATGGCCGCGAGCGGTCTGATCGGGATCATGGCGCTGGGTGGCGCACTTGCTTTCGCATACAAAATTGGCGGCGATTCAGATATCGCAAGCACTGGCAAACCGCCGCTCATTCAAGCCGACAGCCGGCCGGTAAAAGTGGCCCCGGCCAAGCCGGGCGGTAAACAGTTCCCGCATAAAAACAAGAAAATTTATGAGCGTCTGCAAGGCGAAAAAAGCCAAGTGGTCGAGCGTCTTGTGCCGCGTCAGGAATCTGTCGCGGTAGCCGCCACGGCTGCGTTGGGCACGGCGGAAACAGCAGCGGCAAACACCGTGAGCGCACCGCCCGCACCCGTTGCGGTTGCGCCAGCCGGAGCGCCACGCAAGGTGAAAACCCTGACCGTACGTCCCGATGGTACAATCGAGCCGGCAACTCCAAGACAGAAGGTTGTGAAGGCTCCCCCTCCCGCACCCGGGAATGCTGGAGCGGGCATTGCGATGTCGTTCCCGCAATCCGCCAGCACACCGCCCGCGCCGCCCGTCCAGGCAGCTGCGCCGGCGATGCCCAAGCCGCTTGACGTGACGCCGCCGCCCGCGCCGGCACAATCAGCACCGCTGCAAACGGCTGCCTTGCCGCGTGTCCCGGCCTCAGCGCCACCGCCGGTTCAAAAACCCAGAGCCCCCGCGCCACAACAGCAAACAGCGGCGCGTCCGGCTCCCGCTGCAGCGCCCGCTGCTTCCAATCGCAGCTATGTGGTTCAGGTCGCGGCGCGCAAGAGCCAGACCGACGCATTGGCGGCCTTCGCCGACATCCAGCAGAAATATCCAAAATTACTCAGCGGTTACCGCCCGATCATCAAGAAGGCCGACCTCGGCAGCAAGGGTATCTGGTACCGGCTGAATGTGGGTCCGGTGAAGAACAAGAAGGTTGCTACGAACCTTTGCAGTTCCTTGAAGGGCGCGGGAATGCGCAGTTGCATCATCAGGGCGCAATAATCATAATTGTCCACAGGCCCTAGCTGCGCTTGACCGGCGTTAACGGGGCCGATATCCCGGCTGGCATGGTGCATAAAGCTCTTATCGTTGGGTGTTCAGGGCCTGTATTGACTGCCGGTGAACGCTCTTTCCTTCGCGATGTCCGGCCCTGCGGGCTCATTCTTTTTGCCCGCAATTGTCAAACACGCGATCAGATCGCCAGGCTCACTATTGACGCGCGTGAGAGCGCGCGCAGCAATGATTTGCTTATTCTCGTGGATCAGGAGGGGGGCCGGGTGCAGCGCATGGGGCCGCCGCACTGGCGTAAATATCCGCCGGCGCGCGACTTTGCCCGGCTCTATCAAAATGACCCCGGCGAAGCTCTTGATGCCGCGCATGGCGTCACGCGGCTCATGGCCGCCGACCTTCATGAAGTTGGGATCAATGTGGATTGCGCGCCCGTGCTCGATGTGCCGGCGCCCGGCGCCCACGACATTATTGGGGATCGCGCCTATGGAGATGATCCTGACTCTATTATTGCCCTGGCGCGCGTGGTGGCCGGCGCTTTTCTTGAGGGTGGCGTCCTGCCGGTCATCAAGCATATGCCTGGCCATGGCCGGGCCCGCGCTGACAGCCATAAGGCATTGCCGGTGATCGAGGCCAGTTTGGATGATCTTGCTGGATCGGATTTCAGGCCGTTTATGGCATTGAACGATCTGCCTCTGGCGATGACGGGGCATGTGGTGCTGAAAGCTTTGGATGAAGACGCGCCAGCAAGCGTTTCAGCGCTTATAATGGACAAAGTGATTCGCAAGCAGATCGGCTTCAAGGGGCTGGTGATGAGCGACGATCTGGATATGGCGGCCTTGAAGGGGACGCTGCCAGAAAGGGCCAAAGGGGTCATCAGTGCTGGTTGCGATGTGGTGCTGCACTGCAGTGGCAATCTGAGTGATGCAGAACAGGTTGCCGATGCGGTGCCGGTGCTGGAGGCGAAAGCGCTGGCGCGCTATCAGGCAGCGCTCGCACGATTGAGTGAACCGGAACCGTTTGATGAAAAACGGGCGCTGGGCATGTTGGAAAAACTCCAGGCATAAGCGGCCTGGGTACTTCACGGAAGGGCGCTATGGGCGTGCCGGAAGATCAGGTTGGTAACGCTAGGGCTGAAAATGCCGGAGCTGAAAATGCCGGCGCCGCAGGGGCCATCGACGATGCCATATCGGAAGATATGAGCGTTGATGCGTTCGATGCGCCGCCGCGCAGCGAGACCTTTGTCGTCGATATTGACGGCTATGAAGGGCCGCTCGATCTGCTGCTGGCGCTGGTGAGGGACCATAAGCTCGATCTTGCGAAAATCTCGATACTCGAACTCGCCCAGCAATATCTCGATTTCATTGAAGCGGCGCGGACCCTGCGGCTGGAAATTGCCGCTGACTATCTTGTCATGGCTGCGTGGCTTGCATTCCTGAAATCAAAACTCCTGCTGCCCGATGAAGGCGATGAAGATGATCCTTCGGGAGAAGAACTGGCGGCGCAGCTTGCGTTTCGTCTGAAGCGGCTTGAAGCCATGCGCGAGGCCGGCGCGCAATTGCTCAACCGCAACCGGCTGGGCCGCGACTTTTTTGCACACGGTCTGCCCGAGGGCATCAAGATGGTGCGCAATAGCGAATATGACGCCAATGTCTATGATTTGCTCAAGGCCTATTCCATTCAGCGCCAGCGTAACGCGATTGATACAATCCGGTTCGCCGCCCGTCCGGTCTGGTCGATACAGGATGCCCGCGAGCGGCTGGAGCGGATATTGGGCGTGTCGCTCGATTGGCTGCCCTTCGACGAACTGGTTGCCCAGTTTATTGAATCACCCGAATTAGGCCGCACCGTACTTGCAAGCTCGTTAAGCGCCTCTCTTGAAATGACGCGCGAAGGTATGGTGGAGCTTCGTCAGGAGGAAGCATTTGCCCCCCTGTTGATCCGTAAGCGCCCAGAAGAATACGCAGGATGAGAGATATGAACAGGGACGATCACAGAAAACCCCATGAAATCCCGGAAAATGCGATGAATGAAGAACAGATAGACATCCACGGTTCGCAAAATGCCGACGAGACTGGTCCAGAAACGGAGCAGGATACGGGTCACGAAACAGATCAGGAAACCAGCCGGCAAACGGGCCAGATGGAAGCGGTGCCCTTGCCCTTGCCGGAAAACGTCATGCGGCTGCCCTCTGCCGAGCGTGGTGAAAAACTGCGTGTGCTGGAAGCCCTGCTATTTGCAACGGCCGAACCTCTCGATGAGGCGCGTCTCGCGGAACATATTCCCGAAGGCGAGGATATCCGCGCTTTAATCGATGAACTTCAGGCGTTTTATGCGGGCCGCGGCATCAATTTGGTGCGCGTGGCTGGAAAGTGGATCTTTCGCACCGCCGATGATCTGTCGTTCCTGCTGCAGCGTTACGCCGTGGAGCAGCGCCGCCTGTCGCGCGCCGCGCTGGAGACGCTCTCCATCATTTCCTACCACCAACCCGTGACCCGGGCCGAGATTGAAGAAATTCGCGGCGTTGTGACTTCCAAAGGCACACTCGATGTGTTGCTGGAAACAGGCTGGATCAAGTTGCGCGGACGCCGCCGTGTGCCGGGTCGCCCGATCACTTACGGCACGACGCAGGCTTTCTTAGAACATTTCGGCTTTGACGATATCAAGGATCTCCCGGGTCTTGACGAGTTGAGGGGCGCGGGCCTGCTCGATGGCAATTTGCCGCCGGGTTTTTCCGTTCCCCTGCCGAATGATTGCGAAGATCTCGCCGAGGACGAAGATCCTCTGGAAGATGATTTCGATATAGCTGAAGGCGGGCCGGAAACTCAGTCCATGAGCCAGGATTAATCCCGCAGGCTTGCGCCTTGGGCTCTGTCTCGCGTAAGTTTTCGCCGTGTTATTAAATCGAACATCCAAACGCAGGAAACAGCCTGCTACCAGCCGCTGGGGCGTGCGCGGTTCTGCCGCCGCGATCATTGCCGCGCGGCTGACATTTGAGGATGTTCAGCGCAGATTCGGCGCCGTCCACGCCGTGCGCGGTGTGAGTCTGGACATTGAGCCAGGAGAAATCGTTTGCCTGGTTGGGTCCTCAGGGTGCGGCAAGACCACGCTCCTGCGCCTGGCAGCGGGGCTCGAGCGCCCGACCGGCGGGCGCATTCTGATCAATGATGAAGTTGTGGCCGGGCCGGGCATCCATATCCCCCCCGAGCGCCGGGGCGTGGGGCTCATGTTTCAGGATTTTGCCCTGTTCCCGCATCTGACATTATTGGAAAACACCGCATTCGGGCTGAGGGCCCTGGCGCGAGAGGATGCCCAAAGGGTTGCGCAATCGTCTCTGGAGCGGGTCGGGCTAGCGAAATATGCAAATGAGTACCCGCATATCCTGTCCGGTGGAGAACAGCAGCGCGTCGCGCTGGCGCGCGCGATTGCGCCGCGTCCCGGCGTGTTGATGATGGATGAGCCGTTTTCCGGTCTCGATATGCAGCTGCGCGATGATATGCGCGAGGAAACGCTGACCATATTACAAGAGACCCGCGCGACGTGCATATTGGTCACCCATTCCTGCGACGAAGCCATGCGCATGGGCAACCGGATCGCGGTGATGCGTGAGGGAAGGGTCCTGCAGGTCGGGACGGCGGAAGAGCTGTATCATTCACCGGCCAGCATCAATACCGCGCGGATGTTTGCGGAGCTGAATGAAATTCCGGTGATCATAAAGGGCGGTAAGGCCGAGACTCCATTCGGAAAATGCGCCGCCAGGGGAATTGCGAACGGGAGCCATGCGGTGGCGTGCATTCGCCAGCGCGACATTCAGACCGGAGCGAAATCAAACGGCCGGGCGGGCCGTGTCCTGCACACGCGGTTTCTTGGCGAAACGGCGCTGATGGAAATAGGCGTTGAGGGGCTGGATGAACATATTTTTGCCCGTGTGCGGGAATCCCTGGCCAAAGATCCTGGATCGGAAGTCCGCATTACGGTCGATCCGAAAGATATTCTTGTGTTCGCATCCGGCGATTGTTGAGGTGCGTAACTCTGGTACATTGGAGCGGGCTTTAGGTTATTTATGAGTCTATGGCTTAACTCTACCGCACCGCACCGTGTTGCGGGGGTGTAGCCTTTCTGCAATAGTGCGGATCGATTAAGGCAGCGGGGCTGCCAAGCAGGAGTAATTTTTAATATGGCGCCGAGTTGGTTTCAAATTCTCATAGTCATTGTTTTGCTCGTTCTCCTTTTTGGACGCGGCAAGATTTCTGATCTCATGGGCGATGTCGCGAAGGGCATCAAGAGCTTTAAAAAGGGCATCGCAGATGACGAAGCGGATGATGTAGAAGCTTCCGACACTGTTAAATCCATCGAGCACGGCAAGGAAAAGGCCGCAAAACCGGCGAAATCGTCGAGCGGCAGCAAAGCCAAGGCCAGCTAGAGCCAGCGAAGGCGCTGGCGCTATGGACTTTTGACATTTCAGTCTTTTTTAAAACGCAGCTTGGGTTTAGCCCGGAGACGGCAGGCGTTCCATGTTCGATATCGGTTGGACTGAAATCCTGGTTATTGCCGTGGTCGCGATTATTATCGTTGGCCCGAAGGAGTTGCCGCGCATGCTGCGCACTTTAGGGCGCTATGCGGGCCAGTTGCGCCGGACAGCCGGTGAATTCCGTTCACAATTCGATGATGCGATCCGCGATAGCGAGCTCGATGAATTGCGCAGCACGCTGCAGGATACGTCCGACCTCAATCCGATAAACCAGATCAGGGATTCGATTACCGACTCCATGGCGCCGCTGAAAGAGAGCGCGGACGGCATCAAGAGCAGCATTGAGACGCCTCAATCAGCCGGGGATGATGCGAGCGAAAAGCCCGCGCCAAAGAAAAAAACCGCCGCCAAATCCAGAAAATCCAAACCCAAAAAGCAGACCTCTGCCGCGACAAGTGGAAGTGAGGGTTAGGTGAGCGAACCTGAAGAAGATTTTGAATCCACAAAGGCTCCGCTGATCGAGCATCTGATTGAGCTGCGCAAGCGGCTGATGTGGACCATGTCCGCGATCTTCGCGGGCTTCCTGTTGTGCTTCTTTTTCGCCAAGGACATCTATGACATCCTGCTCTACCCGTATAAAGCGGCGGTGGGCGAAGATACGCGCATCGAGATGATTTACACCGCGCCGCAGGAATTCTTCTTCACCGAGCTCAAGCTGTCATTATTCGGCGCGATCTTTTTGGCTTTTCCGGTGCTGGCGTCTCAGGTCTATATGTTTGTCGCGCCGGGCCTGTACAAGAATGAAAAATCGGCGTTTCTGCCCTTCCTGATAGCAACGCCGGTCCTGTTCATTCTTGGCGGCTCGCTGGTTTATTTCGTGGTCATGCCGCTCGCCATGACCTTCTTTTTGTCCATGCAGCAAACCGGCGATATGCAGGTGCAAATCCAGCTCACCGCACGGGTGAGCGAATATCTCAGCCTCGTCATGACGCTCATTATGGCGTTCGGCATTTGCTTCCAGCTGCCGGTATTGCTGACGCTGCTGGCGCGCGCGGGGCTTGCCACCGCGGATGGCCTGAGGGCCAAGCGTAAATACGCCGTTGTCGGCACCTTTGCGGTGGCGGCGTTCCTGACACCGCCCGACCCGATAAGCCAGATCGGCCTCGCCTTGCCGACTTTGCTGCTCTACGAGATTTCAATCCTCTCGGTGCAGATGGTGGAAAAGAAGCGCGCGGAACGCAGCAAGGAAGATGACGGCGAGGCTGAAGAAACAGTTTAATGAGTTCAGGGGTCCAGTTTGTTTGGCGCATCTGGACGCTTACCCGCACCCCCGTGTATATCTTGGCGCACTTCTTGAGTCGCTCATCTTCCAATCGGAGCCAACACCGCCGTGTACGATCTCAAATGGATTCGCGAAAACCCCGATGC
>CAYOEI010000184.1:0-2772 GCA_964402825.1 uncultured Hyphomicrobiaceae bacterium | reverse complement strand
TCAAGGAAGGAATTCGGACTGTCGGCCGCGATGAGGTCGTAGCCGAGCTGGCGCAGCATGAGAAAGCCGGTCTCTTGCACGACGAGATCGCGAGCGAAGCGGTTGGCGGTTTCCACGATGATGGTTTTGACGCCGTTGCCTTCCAGGTGCTCCAGCAGATCGGCGAAGCCCGGCCGCTCCTCGATGCGGTCTGCGCCTGAGACGGCCTCATCGTAGTGCCAGTCGATAATCTCGAAGCCGGAGTGTTTGGCGAAGGCCTCGATGGCGGCGCGCTGGCGCTTTTCGGAGTCCTTGTCAGCCCCGATGTTGGCCGCCGATGACGTGCGCAAATAGGCCAGTGCCGGTGCAGTTTTCTTTCTGCGCTTAGCCATTGGTCTCAGGGTCTTATCCAGATAATCGTTATGTTTTCCTGAGAAAAAGTAACAAATCAGAGCCTAGAATGCAACTTCTGCACAGTTAGATGCAACTGCTCCACATTCAGAAACGCCCCGACACAACCGATGGTGGACGCAGCACCCCGACTCGGTGTGGGGATGCATAGGCAATCGATTCTCTGCGGGGGAGAGCGTGCATGCAGGCGTTTATGCGTTTGCTGAATCCAGCCTGTCTCAGGGGGCGGCTCTTGTTGGCGCCCTTGGCCGTGCTAACGCGACTACAACTCAATGTTGGGGGAGACGTAGTCCCTGGGAGGTGCTGGGGGTTGGCTGCGTTGTTTCAGAGACTACTGGGGGCGGTTCTTGTGTTGGCGGTTGCCGGGATGGCGACGGCGGCGAATGCGGCTACCATCTACACTGACCAGGCCTCTTTCGACGCGGCGGTTGCAAGTTTGACATTGGAATGGTCCGAAGATTTTGAGGGATTTTCCTCAGGTGCGCTGCCATCGGGACCAGTATCGGTTGGGTCCGGTCGGGCGGAAATATTTACCGGTGGGCCGCAAGAAATATATGTGCAAACCAATACAGGAAACCAAGCATACTGGAACGTCGAAGTGCCCGGCGATCCACCCTTTCTCGGCCCGCAAACTACCATTAGTGGAACCGCCTCAGCCTCTCTTTCAGTGCGCGCTTTTTCCTTCAACTATAATATGGGTGGTGTTGGAAACAACATTTACAAGGCCTCATTTGTTTCATCAGCCGGTACGCAAGAAGTCTTTTTAACTGAAACTAGTGTGTCATATCCAAACGGGGAAGGAGGCCAAGATGTACCTTTATTCTTCGGCTGGGTTGGTGCGCCGGGCGAACTGTTGGAGCAAATTATTCTTGTGCCTCGCGCCACAGGAATACTTGTGGACAATATCCGTGCGTACGAAGTCGCCGAAGGCTCAATCAGGATCAAGAAACTGGTCGATGGTGAGCCAGCCGATCAAAAATTCACGTTCTCGCTCACAGATCCACAAAACGACGACGTAACTCTCAATCCCAGCATGTTGGGTGATGAGGACACGACCACGGCTAATAACTTGCCGACGGGCGGTCCATACACCATCACGGAAACCCCCGTCCCCCGTTGGACCTTGACAGTGTCGGGCGACGGTTGCACCCAAAATGGCAACACAGCCACGGTTGCGGTAACGAAGGACCAGACGGCGGAGTGCATCTTCACGAATACAAGGCAAACCGGCAGCCTCAAGATCATTAAAGACACGATTGGCGGCAACGACACGTTCAAATTCAGCATCGACGGCAGTCCCACGTCGGCCCCTGTGAATGGGTTCGACCTAAAGGGTGGCGAAGACCGGGTCTTCGACTCGTTACCGACAGGCGTCTTCACCATTAAGGAAATTGTCCCGGACGGCTGGAAACTGAAGAATGCCAAGTGCAACAAAGATTTCGATTCGGTGGACAATGGCGTCAGGGTCGAAGTCGGAGACGGCGAGAACGTCATATGCACGTTCAACGACTTCAAGAAGAATGACGAAGCGATGGAGGAGGAGACCAAGCGCTTCATCTATCGCCGCGTCGATAACCTCCTCACGCACGGACCAGACCGCGCCCGCATGCTGGGCCGCTTGCAAGAGCAAGCTCCACCAAGTTCGAATGATGGTCCGCTGAACTTTTCTGGCAAACCGTCCGGCGGCTCACTGTCGAACGGTAGCGGCGGTGTCGTGCACAACAGTGACACCATGCTCGCGGACGACGGCGTGCCATGGATGCGTGACACCTTCCCATCAAGTTCAAGTATGCAGGAGGACGCGTTTGGAACCGCAACGGGACCGGCATCGACGTCCAGCTCGTTGTTCTCGTCGATTGCAAGTCAGCTCACGCCCCTTGCAGCGCGTCAGACGTCCTTCAAGTTCGGCACCAGCCTCAGCGAAATTCGAACGAAGGCCGCTGAGGCCGACGCAAGGGCACAGCAGAAGAAGCTGCAAGAGGCCGGATTGAGCTTTGCTGGGCAGCCCTACGCCAACCCCTTCTTAGCGCCGCGTCCGGGGCTCGACATTTGGGCCGAAGGGCACATCAGCCGCTACAATGACGACATCGGCGGCATCAACCGCGAGGGCGATTTCCGGATTCTATATGTCGGGGCTGACTACGTGCTCGCACCCGGTATCTTGATCGGCGCTCTGGTACAGATCGATGATACGGATGAAGACATCAAGGATCCGGCCCGAACCGGTGAGATCGAGGGTACGGGTTGGATGGTTGGCCCCTACATCGGTGTCAAACTCCTCGACAACCTATTCTTCGATGCCCGCGGTGCATGGGGACAGTCGGATAATGACATCTGGCTGAATGACGAGGACGCGGGCTTTAGGAGGGGCAGCTTCGATAC
>CAYOEI010000183.1:0-43763 GCA_964402825.1 uncultured Hyphomicrobiaceae bacterium | reverse complement strand
CCTAGGGCGCCAATAAATATTGAGCCAGCATGAGAGCAACGGCGCCGGATAGCACGCCGGCGGCAAGCGATTTGCGCATTGCGAAAAAGATGCAGCAGCCAAACGCGAACGCCCCCACCCTCACATTCAGCGCGATCGATGCGAGCGCGCCAGCAGGCAGCAAAACCATGCGGGCGACCAGTCCGGCCACCAGAGCGGTGGACACGGCCCTTACCCAAACCAGTATTTCGGCGTCTTCGCGAACATCGCGTGACAGAAATACACCCAGATACCGCCATGGCTGAGTGGCGCAGAACCCGGCAACAAACAGATAGAGATAAGACCAGCCGCCCTCGCCCAGCCCGCTCATTTTCGCCCCCGTCCATTGAGCCATTTCATTATGCCATAGGACATGGTTCCACCGATCAGGCCGGTAAGGAACAAATCCAGTCCCGGCAAGACTTGATACAGCACCGGCCCCAGTATGACGCCGATACCGACCGCCCATTTGTCCGCCACATTGCGTGCGGTCTCGATCAGGGAGAGGAAAAAATAGATGGGGGTTAAAAAAACCATACCGGCTGCGACAACAGGCGGCGCTTTGGCGGCAAGAAAAAACCCGGTCACTGTCGCGGCCAGCAGCATGACCATCATTGCCAAAGCAAATCCGCTAAAATAGGCAACGCGCAGCTTGCGAGGCAGAGTTGGCAAGCGCCGCATGGCCTCTATCCATACGGTTATCGCAACAAAATGGCTGAGGAGAAATTCCAGCCAGCGGGGTGTGTTTTTGTTCCGCATCACCGGAAAGAGGGAGAAAGACATCGGCAGCAGACGAATCGAAGTCAGAGTAACGGCAAATGACACCGCGGCGAGCCCAGCCCCCTTGGCCGCCTCACTGATCAGAACGACCTGCCCTGGCAGCGCGAAAACACCGCCTGCGACGAACATAGTCTGAAATACGTTCAGACCCAGATCACGGGCAAGAGCGCCAAAGCCGATGAAAGTAATGGTCACGACAATAACCGGCACCGAGGGTGTGCCGGCAATGCCGTGCAAAAAAGCTTGAGCAATGGATGCTTTTTTCGTCCAGCTGGGTGAGCGCGTTTCTAGTGTGCTCTGGCTCAAGACGAAATCAGCTTATTTGGCTGGGAGCGGAACTTTGGGAACCGGGCTGGATCCCCTGACTTTAGAAATGGCAGTGCCAGACTTTGGCTTTCCCTTGCCGGATTTTGGTTTGCCCTGGTTCGGTTTGCCGGATGAGCCGCCGCCGGCTTTGGGTGATTTCGGCCCGCCCTTGCGCGATGTGCCTTTTCCCGGCGAACCTTTGCCTGCACGCCGCTTTGGCGCCGGTGTCTCGATATATTCAAATGCGAGTGTCTTTTTTTTGCCCCGGCCCTTAACAATGACGCGCACCGTACCGCCGCTTTTCAACCTGCCGAACAGCAACTCATCAGCAAGCGGGCGTTTTATATGTTCCTGAATTGCGCGTGAGAGAGGCCTTGCGCCGAATTTTTCGTCATAGCCTTTTTCGGCCAGCCACGCATTGGCTTCCTCGGTCAACTCGATAGTCACATTGCGGTCATGCAATTGCGCTTCGAGCTGGAAGATAAACTTGTCGACGACCTTGGAAATCACATCAGGTGGAAGACTTGCAAAGCTGATAACGGCATCAAGCCTGTTGCGGAATTCAGGAGTGAACATCCGGTTGATGGCTTCCTCATCATCCCCTTCGCGCTTGGTTTTGCTGAAACCAATCGGCGGCTTGGCGAGATCAGCCGCGCCCGCATTGGTTGTCATGATCAGAATCACATTTCGGAAATCGACCTTTTTGCCGTTGTGGTCCGTCAGTGTGCCGTGGTCCATAATCTGCAGAAGGATATTGAAGAGATCGTTGTGGGCTTTCTCAATCTCGTCCAGCAGCAGGACACAGTGCGGATGCTGATCGATACCGTCTGTCAGCAGCCCGCCCTGATCAAAACCGACATAACCAGGAGGCGCACCGATCAATCTGGATACGGTGTGGCGTTCCATATATTCAGACATGTCGAAACGCAGCAACTCCACGCCAAGCTGAAGCGCCAGCTGGCGCGCCACTTCTGTTTTGCCGACACCTGTTGGGCCGGAGAACAGATAGCAGCCAATCGGTTTTTCGGGCTCGCGTAATCCAGCGCGCGAAAGTTTGATGGCCGAGGTCAGCTCTGAAATGGCGACATCTTGCCCGAAAACGACGCGTTTCATATCCCGTGGGAGGTTCTGCAACACCTCAAAGTCGGATTTACTGATGGTTTTGGGCGGAATCCTGGCCATTGTCGCCACGGTTCCTTCGATTTCCTTCACACCAATAGTCTTGCGGCGTCTGTGCGCCGGCACGAGCATCTGCGATGCACCGGTCTCATCGATAACATCGATCGCCTTGTCCGGCAGTCTCCTGTCATGGATATATTTAGCCGACAATTCGACGGCGGATTTGAGCGCCTGATTGGTGTAGCGGACCTTGTGGAACTCTTCGTAATAAGGTTTTAGACCCTTGAGGATGGCAATGGCGTCGGGAATGCTTGGCTCCTGCAAATCGATCTTCTGGAACCGGCGAACCAGCGCCCTGTCCTTCTCGAAATGCTGGCGGTATTCCTTGTAGGTGGTCGAGCCAATGCACCGCAAAGAGCCATTCTGCAGCGCGGGTTTAAGCAGGTTGGACGCATCCATGGCGCCGCCCGATGTCGCGCCCGCGCCAATCACGGTATGAATCTCATCAATGAACATGATCGCGCCCGGATAGGCTTCGATCTCACGCACCACGGCCTTCAACCGTTCTTCAAAATCTCCGCGGTAGCGCGTGCCGGCAAGAAGGGCGCCCATGTCCAGTTGGAAAATGGTGGCGTCGGAGAGTACTTCGGGCACTTCGCCGCGAACAATGCGTCTGGCAAGACCTTCGGCGACGGCGGTTTTGCCGACGCCCGGCTCGCCAACAAACAGCGGATTATTCTTCTGCCTGCGGCACAGCACCTGAATGGTGCGTTTGATTTCAGCTTCACGGCCAATCAACGGGTCTATCCGCCCTTCCCTGGCCTTGACGTTGAGATTGACGCAGTAAACTTCAAGCGCGTCCGCACGGCGCTTTTTATCGTCGGCGCCATCCATGGTCGCGGCGTCATCCTCGACCCCGCGCACTTCGCGCGGTTCCGACATGCCGGAACGCTTGGCAATGCCATGGCTGATGTAATTGACCGCGTCGAACCGGGTCATATCCTGCTCTTGAAGGAAGAAGGCAGCATGACTCTCGCGTTCCGCGAAAATGGCGACGAGAACGTTCGCCCCGGTGACTTCTTCGCGGCCCGATGACTGCACATGCACAACGGCGCGATGAATGACACGCTGGAAGCCTGCGGTCGGCTGGGCCTCACTGTTGTCGTCCAGGACCAGCCCTTCAAGTTCGGTGTCCAGATAATTGAGCAGCTTGGTGCGCAGCTCATCGATATCAACGTCGCAGGCGCGCATGACGGCCGATGCGTCATTGTCATCGAGCAGCGCGAGCAGCAAATGCTCCAGCGTTGCATATTCATGGCTACGCTCGTTGGCATATTCCAGCGCCCGGTGAAGCGCTTCTTCAAGGCTGGAGGAAAATGACGTCACTGGCTGATCTCACTCCTGTTCCATGGTGCATTGTAGCGGATGATCATTCTGCTGAGAAAAATTCATTACCTGGGCCACTTTGGTCTCCGCTACCTCAAAGGTATAGACCCCGCAGACGCCAACACCCTTTTGGTGAACATGCAACATCACTCTAGTCGCGTCTTCCTGCGACTTGTTGAAAAAACTCTCCAGAATATAAACGACAAATTCCATCGGTGTATAATCGTCGTTCAACAGCAGTACTTTGTACAGACTCGGCTTTTTTGTCTTCGGCTTGGTTTCGGTAACGATATCGCTACCGGCATCGCCGGGGCGCTGGTCCTGATCCTTCCGTGACATTGTAACAGTCTTTCTTACCTCGCAAACCGCCATATCAATCAAGGGGGGTCTGACTAACCTGACAGTATGTAATCGCTCCAGGCAAATCACATTCTAACGGCAACGGGCCCTTGCCCGCAATCGGCCCGCAATCGGCCCTCAAGAGATATAGTTAGTCCTTAAGCCATATACGACCCCAATATGACCGAACAGCGATGCGGCAAAAAAAAGACCCGGCCGCCGTGGCCGGGTCGCAATCTTCGCAGGAGCAGCCAAAGCCACTCCTGAACGCTCAAGAAGCATTAGACCTTCTTGGCTAAAGCCTTCTCGACTGGCTTGTAAGCTTCCTTGGCGAGGGTGACATACATCTCACCAAGCTTGCTGGCCTGCGACACATAGTCGTCATAGGCTTTCTTCGCGTAGCCGGTCTGGATTTCAATTGCCTGCTCGACTGACTTGACGCCCATGAGCTTTTCAAAAGCCACTGTGCTGTCTTCGATGGCCTTCTTGGTATAGTCGGTCACTTCGCTGGCAATTGCCTGCACACCCTTGTTGACTTCTTCAAAATTCTTGACCGCGTTGTCGTAATTTTCCTGACCAGTTTTTTGAAACTCTTCGTAACCCTTCATGTCGTCCTCCATCATATGGCACTTGATTTGGTAAGTGGCCCACATCGCATCTCGATCACGTTTGGGCCGTTAATATTGCAATGCAACATTTATATATGCACTGCACAAAATAAGTCAATAAAAAATATTGCACTGCAACATAAATTTGTCTAATTCTTAAATTAACGAATTCGTAACGGACTCATCCTTACGATTTAAGGGTTGGGCGCTTGGTTGTGGAGGCGTTCTGGGGGCGGTGTCTTGGCGCCGCAATAAGAAGAAATTTATTTGGGGAACGGGGCCTTCGGGTCTTGAGGATCATTGTGTCGAAGTGGTTGCCGCTGCGCCGCTCGTGGGTCGCGCTTATCATAAGATTTCTTGCCGTTCAGTTAGCCATTGCCGCACTCAGTGTTGCAACGGCTGACCGCGGCTATGCTGCATCCTATTCCGCCATGGTGGTGGATGGCCATACAGGAAAAGTACTGTATTCGCGCCAGGGAGATGCACTCAGATACCCAGCATCACTTACAAAGATAATGACGCTGTATCTCCTTTTTGACTACATGGAGGCGGGCAAATTTCATGCAAACAGCCTGCTGACTGTAACACCAAACGCATCCAGGCAGGCTCCATCAAAGCTTGGCCTGAAACCAGGTCAGACCATAAAGGTGCGCGATGCAATTCGTGCTCTTGTAACAAAATCCGCCAACGACGTTGCCGTGGTCATCGCGGAAAATATCTCAGGTACTGAAGCCCGGTTTGCAAAACTGATGACGGCAAAGGCGCGCCAACTCGGTATGCGCCATACGGTATTTAAAAATGCTTCGGGATTGCCCAATAAAAAACAGGTGACGACCGCTCGCGATATGATCGCAATGGCAAACGGTTTGATGTACAACCACCCGAAGCGGTACGCATATTTCAAGCAGAAATATTTCAAATACAAAGGCAAGAAATACCGCAATCACAACCGCTTGCTGTTTGATTATAAGGGCACGGACGGGATCAAGACCGGTTATACGCGGGCATCGGGGTTCAATCTGCTCGCTAATGTCAGGCGCGGCGATAAACATCTGATTGCAGTCGTGTTCGGAGGAAAAACCTCGAAGCGGCGCAACGCAGCCATGAGATCCATCTTGAACAAATCCTTGCCGCGCGCCACCGCACGAGCGCCCGAAAAACAGCGCTCTAAGCGCAAAAGCACCAAAACGGCAGCCGCAATACAATTTCCTGTTCAAGCTGCGGCGCGTGTGACCGTGCAGGAAACAATTGCGATCAAGATTCCATTGCGCAATTCAGAACGGCAAGGCAAACCCGTTAGCGTTGCATCGGTTCCCGAGAAAACGATCTCCAAGAAAACGGTCCCCAAGAAATCGGTCCCTGAGAGAAAGACCTCAATTCAGCAAAGAAAAAATCGCGGGGCATTCCATATTCAGGTCGGCGCTTATGCCCGGCAGAGCGATGCGATGATCCGTCTGTCAGCGATACAAGAAAAAGCCGGTGACGTTATTGGAGGGTACACGCCTCTGGCCGTTCCTCTGGTCCAGCCGCAGAGGCAACTGTATCGCGCACGATTTGCGGGTTTTACGCGCAATAAAGCCGCCAGTACCTGCGTGCAGCTCAAACGCCGCGCCATTACATGCGTGGTCATGTCCGCTGAATAGGCCTAACTGGCAAGCGTTACCCCAGCAATAAATCCTTGGCTTCGTTGATCTTTGCCGCGAGATATGTTGATCCGCCCTGGTCGGGGTGCAGCTTCTTCATGAGTTTGCGGTGGGCCCGGCGGATATCCAGTTTGCCAGCGCCCGGCTTCAAACCCAGTATCTCATACGCTTCTTCTCTGGATATTGGCCCATAGGACCGGACTCCAGAGTGACCATTGGCGCCTGCACCGGCGCTTTGTTCCCCCTGCCAGTCAGCAAAACGCCTGTTCATATAGGCATCCAGCAGCTGCGCGGCCTGCGGGTCACTGCTCTGGCACTCGGTATATAGTTGCGTCAATTCGGCCTCATCCATCGATGAAAGTGTTCTTGAGGAAAACTGGCCGGAGACCACATTGCCTTCCATGTCTCCTGAATCATGATCCAGTTCCATTTCAATCGTTCTGGTGCGAACCCGGGAGCGCTGCCCCTGGCTCTTGCCGGAGCTGCCGGGAAAAGGATTAAATCCGCCTATATTGCCGCGCAGCAGAGATACAGCGACAAAGATCAGCGGAACGGCCAGTGCGAAACGCCCCGTAATACCCATGAAAATTGCTACGACAATGGCGGTAATACCGCCAATACGGCGGAGATTATTTACTATGTCCTTTGTGTTGGCATTCACAAAGGCGCGCAAAGCCGCATAGATGAGGAAAGCAACTACAAGTCCGAGAATGAGATAGAGCATTGGCGGATATGCTGGCCTTACTTCAATTGCTCAAGCAGCGCAGTTGCACTGCCTTTGCCACCGCTATATTTCTCGAGCGCCTTGCGCCCTCCAGCAGCATATACCGCAACGGCCGATAAAAGTTCCCTTAATTGCGCCGCTGAGCCGGCATCGAAACGGCAATAGGCGCCGCCCGTAAGCCGTGCGAGTTCGCGGAATGCCGTCTGGGCTGAAAGGTCATTGCCTTCCTGAAACAGAAATACGGGCATTCCCAACAACCCCAGTTCACCAGCAATGGCCGAGAGTTCATCAATATTCTCTTCCATGCAATCGCCGACATAAATGAGCGCATTGACTTGGTTGCTATTGCACTCGGTGCGTGCATGGCTGAGCACCCGGCCAATCTGGGTCATGCCGCCACGGCAGGAAACCTGCGTCATCAGTCTGGCCAGCGCTTCGGGGTCCGCAACCCATTTGCTGGCAAGGCATTCGCCAAACCCGCGAAAATAGACAAGCTGGACATCGAGCCCGCCGATTGCTTTCACGGCCGCGAACATGCCAGCCTGAAGCCCGAGCGCCATATCCCAGGTGGGTTGCCGGCTCATGGTGGCATCCATGGCGAATATCAGCCTTCCCCGCTTGCCGGTTGTGTCTGTAGTGGCAAGTGACTTGACCTTATCAAGAAAGCTGCTCACTTCTTCGGTAGAAGAGACCTGTTCGGGAACAGAAGAATTCTGTTGGCTGGTTTTCGCTGGGGTCTGTTTCTTGTTAGTCATCTCATAGCCCGCTGAACACCACATCCGCAATAAGATAAGCTTACACCATAGATGATAGATGGTTTGGTCTGGCGTGAATTTCCAGCCCTGTTATATGGTCCACAGCCATTTGCCCGGAACTTAAGAATTATGAACGCACGCATTAAAACTGTCACAACCGTTGCCGAGCTCAGAGAGCAGATTGCCATTTGGCGGGCCGATGGGCGGTCCGTATGCCTGGTGCCTACCATGGGCGCTCTGCATGAGGGCCATTTGTCGCTAGTAAAGCTGGCAAACAATACTGCGGAGCGCACAGTCGTCTCTATTTTCGTCAATCCAGCCCAGTTCGCTCCGCATGAGGATTTCGACAGTTATCCGCGCGAGCGTGAAAAAGATTTGGATAAGCTGGCTGCATATGACGTTGATCTGATTTTTGCGCCCGTACGCGATGAAGTCTATCGGGATAATTTTTCCACTTCAGTCACGGTGGGGAGCCTGAGCGAAGGATTATGCGGCGTATCGCGCCCCCATTTCTTTGGCGGTGTTGCAACCGTGGTCGCCAAACTGCTCAACCAGTGCCGCCCTGACTGGGCGATCTTCGGGGAAAAGGACTATCAGCAATTGCTGGTCATCCGCCGCATGGCGCGCGATCTGGATATGGATGTCGAAATTCTCGGCGGGCCCATCGTGCGCGAGGCGGACGGTCTGGCCATGTCGTCACGCAATGCTTATCTGAACCCCGATGAACGCGAAAAAGCACCCCTTTTGTCCAAAACAATACGCCATGTCGCCAACCTGCTTGGCGAGGGTGGTCAGGTATCGGAGGTGCTCAAAGATGCGCGCTCAACTCTCATAAAAGGCGGGTTCGATGTCGATTACCTGGAAATCTGCAATGCTGACACTCTGGCGCCTGTCGAGGGCCGGGTAAGCGAACCTGCGCGGGTATTCTGCGCGGCAGTGCTTGGTAAAACACGCCTTATCGACAATGTGGCGGTACCATCAACCGGCGTATAACAGGCCCTAGAGCAAGCCGAGCTCAATCAGCTGGTTTCGCATTTCATCAGGTAGATCCTCGATGTCGGAGCCATCAAGGTCCATATCCACCGGCGCGTCTTCCGCGCTCAAATAGCGCCAGCCCTGGAACGCCCTTCGCGGATGCGGGCGCGTCACTACAAGGTCGGGGTCGAGAACGATGTCACAGCGTTTGATACCGTCATCACAGCGTACTTTCCTCAGATCCAGGATATCCTGCCGAACAAGGATAAAACCCTTGATGACCCAGAATAATGAACCGCCATGGAGAAGTTCATCGCGTCTGCGGGGCATGTGGCGGGTGCGATGAAACAGATCATGCGCACCACCTTCTGCTTTGGCTAACGCCAGCCGGAATGATTGGCGTTCGCTCAAATGCTCGACACTCTCAATGCCGACACATATTTTGATGAGATGAACGCTCATATTCCCATTGGCGCTTCTGTCCCGCACCTGACCATCATCTGTCAAATTTACTCAAAACAATGGTAAGGCGCCCTTATATAAGTGCGTTGCCGGTTCAGGCAGGGCGTATACAGAGGGAAAAATGTGACTTGCATCAAATAAACACTTCCCTTTGCAACTGATGCCTATTCGCTATATCCGTTAGGCAAAGCCGACCGCCTTCATACGGATACGAATCTACTTTAGATGACCCTACCGCAACTCGATACCTTGCTTCGCGCCACTGCCAATGGCGATAAAGCTGCGTTTCGCGCTATATATGATGCAACCAGTGCGAAACTTTTTGCCGTTGCCATACGTATTTTAAAAAGAAGTGATCTGGCGGAGGACGTCCTGCAGGATGCATATCTCAAGATTTGGAATGCCGCGCCGAAATACAGGCCCGAATTAGGCTCGCCCATCAGCTGGATGGCGGCAATAACGCGCAATCGCGCCATTGATGTGTTGCGTAAGCGAACCGAGGTGAGCGTAGAAGATCAAAAAGACAGCGGTGATCGCCCCGATGAGGCTCCGAATCCATTCGAAATGGCGGTACAAAGTCTGGAATTGAAGGCTTTGATGGGGTGTATGGATAAACTTAAACCGGACCACAAAGAGTGTCTGCTCATGGCCTATTATTACGGGTATACGCACGAGGAAATTTCCGAGCGCATGTCAACTCCCGTTGGGACCGTAAAGAGCTGGATTCGGCGTGGTCTCACGCGTGTGAAGGAGTGTCTGGACCATGACTAGACACGATCTCGATATACTCGCTGGTGAGTATGTTCTGGGCACCCTCGATAGTGAGAGCCGCGCCAGGGCCGAGAAGCTGATGGTTACGGATGCCGCCTTCCAGCAAAACGTACATGAATGGAACCAGCGCCTTGCTCCTTTGAGCGAGGCTATAGAGCCCGTCAGCCCGCCATCTTCCGCCTGGGCAAAAATCGAGGCCGCCCTCGCTTCGAGTATGCCGGCTTCTGCGCAACCGCTTGCAGAGCTCGCCAGCCAGATGGCTGAACTCAAACGCAGCCTTGCCGCCTGGCGTTTTGCGGCCATGACCGCTGTGGCGGCTTCTGTAGCGCTGGCTTTTGTATGGATGGGCGAATTTGATACTCCGTTCAGGCAAACGCAGCCCGAAGAGCGCTATGTCGCCATGCTTGAAAATGACAAGGGCGATATGGGCTTTGTCATTACGATGAATATGAATGGCAAGCAGTTCGCAATCCGGCCTGTATCCGCGCAAGCGCCCGCAAACAAGGTTTATGAGCTTTGGGCCATCATGAAAGACAGCAAAAAGCCGCCCATGACCCTTGGCTTGGTTGGCACTGGCGCTTACGCCATGATGGACGCACCGCTGGAGATTGACAGTAAAGAGCTGGAAAAAGGCGTCCAGCTTGCGGTAAGTCTTGAGGGAGTTGGAGGCGCTCCAGCTGGCTCACCCATGGGGCCGGTCATGTTTGCCGGACTTCTCGTCAAACTGACACCCTAGTACCCCGAATCATAGATTCGCGGTACAAGATTTTTATTGCGTATCCGCTTATCATCACCAATCCATGGGTCACTGGCGTGACTCACGGATTAATGATGGCGGGTACTAGGGCCAGTTCCCGCGCCTCGATTGCTGAGGGGCGAGATGTTTCAGAACAAACTGATGAATTATGCAATGCCTCTGGCATTTGCGCTCCTGTGGGCCTCAACCTACGCCTCCGTGAAGATAGGCCTGGATTTCATTTCTCCAATCCTGTTCGTCGCAATAAGATTAAGTGCCGCAGCAGCTATGATGCTGTGCTTTGTGTTCGTGATCAAACGCAAACCCATCCCAGGCAGAATTGCGTTATTTCATCTCCTCATTGCGGGCGCATTGATCAATGGCGTCACCTTGGTTACAGCCCATGTGGCTCTTGTAAGCGTCCAGGTTGCGCCTTTGGCCCTGGTTCACGCCATTCACCCCATGCTGACCGCGGCATTTGCCGTTCCGCTTCTGCGCGAAGTATTCAGCGCCCGGCAATGGGGCGGAATAGCGATGGGTATTCTGGGTGTTGTTCTTGTGTTTCCCTTCGCAACAACTGACTGGTCGGTGATCGTCCTGGTTTCTTTTTCGCTGGCCGGCCTTACGGGCGGTACGCTTTACCTCAAATTCTTTGCACCCGATATTGCGGCATTCCCCTCGACGGCAATTCAGGTTGCAGGCGGCGCTATTACTGCCGTTATTTGTACCCTGATGTTTGAGACGCCATATGTGAATTGGACGCCCGCCCTCACTCTATCGATGGTCTGGAACATCTTCATGGTCTCTATTTTCGCCATGTGGATCTACAGTGTAATGGTGACGCGCGGACAGGCAGGGCGCGCCGCATCAGCATTTTTTATTGTGCCGGGAGTCACCGCATTAAGTGCATGGATAATGCTTGACCAGAGCATGACACCGCTTGCTCTGCTTGGTCTTTTTATTGCCAGCTTCGGCGTTTGGCTGGTCTGGTGGCGGGCGGAATAAATATTATTTTGACTCAGATTTTGATTCAGATGCCGGCCATCATTGTTCAGGCATCTCCACTGAACCGCCGGCCTTCTTCCATCCGCTAAAGCCGCTTTCTATATGCGCAACGGGTTTCAGTCCCATGTGCTGGGCCATTTGTGTAGCCAGAGCCGAACGCCACCCGGAAGCACAATGGAAAACGAATTTCTTATCCTGCGCAAAAACTTCCTTGTGATAGGGGCTGGATGGGTCAATCCAGAATTCCAGCATGCCGCGCGGGCAATGGAATGAGCCAGGAATTTTCCCCTCGCGCTGAAGCTCCCTCACATCACGGATATCGACAATCACCACATTGTCATCCTCAAGCAGCGTCAATGCGTCTTCAGCTGTAATTTCCTCAATGAGTGTTTTGGCCTCTTCAACCAGATGCTTCACACCAACGGTTATTTCCTGCGGCATTTCAAGCCTCCCAGATCAATAATTTCCATTACAAAGATTCTCACGCTTGCTCTCTGGCGCGTTTTTCAGTTTCACGCTTCAACATACGGTTCATTGCCTGAAAACCCGTATTGAGCGCTTTGGACTGGCGCGTATACATGACGCCTCCCAAAACCCCTCTAAAGACCTCAAACTGTTCGAAACGGCACCGGCCGGTATCTTCCGGCACAACCCTAAACCCATGTTCAGCGTCGAACAGGCCGAGCATCTTGCGAACCCGCCAGCGAAACTCCCTGCCATCTTCCAGCATTACAATCTCAGGCGTGAATGACACGCCCTGGCCCCCGGGCGCTGAAATCGTCACATCAAGCCGCTCTCCTGGAGCAAGTTTTCCTGAGACCTTCATGACCGGATTCCACCCTGCCCAGCCCTCAAGGTCGCTGATGACGTCCCACACAACCGATGCAGGTGCGCCAATACCAATTTCAGTATGTAGTGATTTCACGTCTTGCGCTCCCAAGGACTACAGCGCGCTATTTATTCAATGAAACTGCATCCCGCCAAGCACGTAACTGAAGCGCACGCGCGGCTTTGAGTTCAATCGTGCATGCGGGCCCCATGACATCGGCCTTGTCTTTTGAAAACAGTGTATATGGCAACCGGCAATCATCAGACTGGTATATGACCCAGAGGTCCTGTGAAGCCTGAAGTTTGCTCTGCTGATCCGGCGTAAGCACTGCTTTCAGCGCGGAAAACTCTTTTTGCTGAAGTTGGCTCCAGAGAACAAATTCACGCTCATCGCATTCCGCTTTGTCGTCGTTATGGGCATTTTCCGGTTTGGCCTTGCAAGGGTTTGTGACAAGCCCAATGCAGTTGCGTCCGCTACGCCCCGCGGTGCGTTCCGTTTCGACGCAGTTGTAAATTAAGGCATTGGTCGTGTCAGGATTTCCGCTCATGGCCGGTTGTACCCAATACGAATATGCCATGGCGCCAAGAAATGGTACGGCCAAAGAGAATCCACGACAGTTGCACAGGGTAAGCTTAAACATAAACGTCATCCTTTCACGGAGCCAATACACACAGTTATGCTCTCAAGCGATTATACTCGTCACAAATAAAGATAGCTGAATCAAGAATTATTGAACTCTGGCGGCAATTACTGCGACCCCGTAGCAGATCAAACCAGCCATATTGCGGCAAGCCCCAGAAATGCAAAGAACCCGACAACATCCGTCACGGTGGTGACAAATACACCGGACGCAACAGCCGGATCGATGTCGAGGGTATCCAGCGCCAGCGGTATGAGGATTCCGAACAGACCGGCAACCAGCATGTTGATCACCATAGCTGCGGCTATAACCATGCCCAAAATATCACTGCCAAACCAGAAATAGGCTACGCCGCCCACAATCAGAGCGAACAGCATCCCGTTCAGGAGACCAACCACGGTCTCACGCAAGATAACCCGCATTGCATTGACCCGGCCCAGATCACGGGTCGCCAGGGCTCGCACGGCAACCGTCATGGACTGTGTTCCCGCATTTCCTCCCATGGACGCCACGATTGGCATCAGTACAGCCAGAGATACCATTTGCTCGATGGTCGCATCAAACTGGGAGATGACCCATGATGCGAGTACGGCGGTTGCAAGATTGACCAGCAGCCATATAAAGCGGCTGCGTATCGTCCGTAAAATGCTGTCTGTGATGGACTCATCACCGACACCGCCAAGGCGATGAATATCTTCCTCGGCTTCTTCCTGTATAACTTCCATAACGTCGTCGGCAGTGACGACACCCAGCAGGCGGCCGTCCATATCAACAACCGGTGCGGACATGAGGTCATATCGCTCAAACTCGAGCGCGACATCTTCCTGGTCCTGCTCCGCGGTAATCTGATTGAGGTCGGTACTGGTAATATCATCAATTAGAATTGGCCGTTGCGACCGCAGCAGCCGGTCAAGAGCCACGCGGCCGATCAAATGATGGGTCGGATCGACCACCCAGATTTGGGTGAATGAATCGGGAAGGTCTTCTTCTTCGCGCATATAATCTATGGTTTGCCCGACCGACCAGAAGGGCGGAACTGAAATAAAGTCCGTCTGCATAAGACGTCCAGCTGAATCTTCCGGGAATTCCAGCGAGCGTTGCAAGGAAAGGCGCTCATGACTCGGCAGCTTGGCGAGAATGTCGGATTGTTCGCTCTCTTCAAGATCTTCCAGAAGATAGACCGCGTCATCGGATTCCAGCTCGAGCACCGCCTCTGCCACCTGCTCATTCGGCATGGCGTCGATGATCTGGTCGCGCACTGGTTCTTCCAGCTCGCTGAGAGTGCCTGGATTGAAGTCTTCGCCCAGCGCATCGATAAGTGCGCCGCGCTGATCGGATCGCAGATGCTCGATAAGATCGGCAAGGTCGGCATCATGGATGCTGCCTGCAAGCACGCGAAGCTCGGCGTTGTTGTTTTCCTCCAACGCATTTTTAACCGAGCGAACAAAGTCACGCAGCAATGCACCTTCGGTGTCGCGTATCTGAATTTCTTCGCGTGCATCCTGCATGGAGGTTTCCATTAAATTGCGTGCGGCGGCGCCAGTTAGGGCGCCCTCACAACGTGCGCTTAAGCCCATTCATGGCGATGCAATGAAAACACTTAGTTAATCACACGGGGTCGTGAGTGAATTAACTCTTGTTTTTTTGAAAATCTCCAGACAAGAATAGAGTCTGTAGTTTTGAGTAACCCAGCCACCGCGGGGGAAGTAATGCGTAACTTGGTGGCTAGCCTGTCTATTTGTGCGCTCCTTGTAGCGGGGGGAACACCGGCATCAGCTAGCGAATGTGTTCACAATCCGGACGCTCTGGGTGTCTCGCGTATCATTGAAATTGATACATCCAGCGGACCCCGGTTCGGTACACTTCAATACAAACAAACGATTGAACTTGCCCCAAAGGAAGTCGTGCTGACTTTTGATGACGGCCCGCACAAAATAAATACCAAGCGTGTGCTCAACGCGTTGCGGGAGGAATGTGTCAAAGCGACATTCTTTCCGGTGGGCACCATGACGGTAAACGATCCTGAAACATTGCAGGCTGTTGCAGATGAGGGACATACGATCGGGTCGCATACCTGGTCGCATCCCATAAACATCCGGCGTCTGGCGGATGCGAAGGCAGCGGCGCAAATCGAACGGGGTTTTCACACGATCAACGCCGCTGTGGATATACAAATTGCACCATTTTTCAGGTTTCCGGGCCTCAATCACTCGAAGGTCATGAAGGCCTATGCCGAGCAACGCGGCTACGCGATCTTTTCAACCGATGTAGGTTCGGATGATTGGCGGGGTATTGGTGCAAGTACGATAATCCGGCGTACCATGGTGCGGCTGAAGCAGAAAGGCGGCGGGATCGTTCTGTTTCACGACACCAAGAGCGCCACCGCCGCAGCGCTACCCAGTTTTTTGAAAGCCCTGAAAAAGGGTGGGTACAAGGTGGTGCATATAGTGCCCAAGCGCACTTACGGCACGGTTGTCTCCGCCAAGGCCGATAGCGCGCCGAGTGAACTGGATACAGTCGCTATATTGACGCCACCAGGCAAGGCGTCGAATTCCAACTAGTGATCGACGCCTTAATAAATAAGAAGAGAATGGTGCGGTCGAGAAGACTCGAACTTCCACGGGAGTTATCCCACAGCGACCTCAACGCTGCGCGTCTACCAATTCCGCCACGACCGCGTTTGCGGCGCCTCACTATAAGCTAAGCCGCCGTCCCATGTAGCAAACCATGCTCTCCCGCACAAGCGTGTGGAGGGAGAGAATTTTGCCTTCATGAGATGTATCGGATGTTTAGCAGCTAGTTTTTGTTACGGGTGAATTTAGTGGTGATTTCAATGGCGATAGTGTCACCCTTCACCACCACATCCCCCAGAGCAATCAGCGTATTATTCGCCAGGATTTTCACTTCTTCATTTTCGAGGGTGGTTAACTCGATAACGGCGCCCCGGCCCAGCTTGAGCAAATGATTTATCGGCATGCTGCAGTCGCCAAGCACCACTGTGAGTTCGATCGGTACATTATTGATTGATGTCGTCACATCCATTGATGCTGTTGTACTATCTGATGTCATTTCGCTTCCCACACTCTGTTTTTCAGCCTGTTATTTTTTGAGTTTGGGCGGACGCTATGCTTATCAATAATTTAATGCCCGACTCATTATGGGATATCATGTCATCCTTGAGGTTACCTTTTGGTAAAAATGTCCGATACCGATACGCACATCGCGACCTGTGAACCTGAAAATAACGGCGTGGAATGGCGCATCAGCACAACCCACGTCGATTATCGTGATGCCGTAACACAAATGGAACGGCGGGTAAGCGCCATCCGGGCCGGAACAATGGCTGAGTGCGTCTGGCTGCTTGAGCATCCTCCCACCTATACCGCCGGAACCAGCGCAAAGGACGGTGATCTGATCCTGCCAGACCGGTTTCCGGTCTATGCCACTGGCCGGGGCGGACAATACACTTACCATGGCCCAGGGCAGCGCATTGCATATGTGATGCTCGATCTGAACAAGCGAGGGAGAGATATCCGTGCCTATGTCCGCGATCTGGAGGACTGGGTCACGGTCGTTTTATCGCAATTCGGCGTTAAGGGAGAGCGCCGCCAGGACAGGGTTGGCGTCTGGGTACGGCGGCCTGAGCTTGGCGCGGGCAAAGAAGATAAAATAGCAGCCATTGGCGTGAGGGTGCGCCGCTGGGTCACATTTCATGGCATCTCTCTCAATGTATTTCCTGACCTTGAACATTATTCGGGAATTGTCCCTTGCGGTGTAAGCGAGCATGGCGTCACCAGTCTTGCGGACCTGGGAATGCGCGTTTCGATGGAAGAGGTGGACAGAGCTTTGCGCACGTCCTTCACCGCGCGTTTTGGATCATGAGTGTAAATCACCGCAGGTATCGAAGAGGCCGAGTGCCGCCGCGATAGGCTGCGCGTTGTTCACCGATAGGCCGATCAGGCAGCCAAGAACGCAACTCCTCAATATAGCGTTCGGGCAAATCAAATGCCCTTGCCCCTGGCAACACTGCGGTCACCATATAACGCAGCCTGGCCCGCCCGCTATAAATGCGCGTTCCGGCATAGACAATGGCTGGAGCCGATGTGCCGCAGGGCATCACAATGGAGACCTGACGCCGCCGGTAATTGCCCCAGTTCACGCCTTCATATTTGTCCAGCACATGAAAATGCTCAGGTCTGCAGCGCCACAATACGCCATGCACGACACTGTTATCGCTTGGCAATATGGATGCTGAACCGCGCACATTTACGTGGAAACGCCAGTTATGTAACTCCGCCCGCCCCGCGGAGCGGGCGCCAGGGCATCGCCGCGCCATCTGGGCTGATGACATGTTGGAGCCATATGCAAAATAGAACCGCAAGTCGCTACTCGAACATCATGATGGTGGCGTCCACCGCCAGGCTATCGCCGGGTTCAGCCAGGAGTTCGGCAACCGTACAGTCGCGTTCAGCGCGCAAAATATTTTCCATCTTCATGGCTTCCACAACGCACAGCGCCTCACCCGCCTTCACCTGCTGGCCTTCGGTCACATGAATGGTCACTATGAGTCCCGGCATCGGGCACAATAACTGTTTTGAGGTGTCGGGCGGCTCCTTGAACGGCATCAGGGCAACTGCTGCGGCTTCCGTTTCCGTATAGACATAGGCTGCTACATGAACGCCACGATGTGACAAGTTAAACCCGTTCAGAATCGGGCGCACCTGCACGGATATTTCTTCTGCGTCCAGACGCCCTTGCCAGATCGGCGCGCCAAACCACCAGTCAGAGGCAACGCGTGTCTTGCACCGCTCTTCCCCGTTCGCTTCAAGCAGGACCACCTCAAAATCTTCCCCCAATACGCCGGATATGGATACTTTTTGATTCTCCTCACCTAGCTGGACAACGCGAATATGTGCAAATCGTACAGCGTCACCAACCAGCTGGTCGGATATTTTCCGCCGCCTTTGATTGCCGAGATGGTCGATGGCCGCCGCGACGATTGTTAGCGTATCGCGTGTTTCGTCATCAGGCGCGCGAGGCGCGAACCCATCGGGATATTCTTCCGCAATGAACCCGGTTGTTATCTCGCCTTTGCGCCAGCGGGGATGCTCCATGATAGCTGAAAGAAACGGGATATTGTGCTGGATGCCATCGATATAAAATGCATCCAGCGCACCGATCATATGATCTATCGCCGCGTCACGCGTGTTTGCGTGGGTAATCAGTTTGGCGATCATCGGATCGTAGTAAATCGAGATTTCACCACCCTCAACCACGCCGGTGTCATTACGGATTGTGAGACCCGATTTTATCTCTTCCGCGGGCGGGCGGTATGCGGTCAAACGCCCGGTTGAGGGGAGGAAATTGCGATAAGGATCTTCTGCGTAGACGCGTGATTCAATCGCCCAGCCATTAAGTTTGATGTCACTTTGAGTCATTTTCAGCTTCTCACCAGCCGCTACGCGGATCATCTGCTCAACCAGATCAATCCCGGTGATCAACTCCGTTACCGGATGCTCGACCTGCAGGCGCGTATTCATTTCGAGGAAGTAAAAATTCTTGTCCTTGTCGGCAATGAATTCAACCGTGCCTGCGCTCGAATAATCAACCGCCCTCGCCAGCGCCACAGCCTGCGCCCCCATTTCAGCGCGTGTTTCTTCATCCAGAAACGCGCTGGGGGCTTCCTCTATAACTTTCTGATTGCGGCGCTGGATTGAGCATTCGCGTTCACCCAGATGAATGACATTGCCCCGCCCGTCAGCCAGAATCTGAATTTCGATGTGGCGCGGGTCTTCGATGAATTTTTCTATAAATATCCGGTCATCGCCAAAACTCGATTTGGCTTCCGATTTCGAGGACGCAAACCCTTCCGCAACCTCATCAACCGAGCAGGCAATGCGCATCCCCTTCCCGCCACCGCCGGCCGACGCCTTGATCATCACCGGATAGCCAATTTCCCCGGCGATCTTTTCCGCTTCTGATGCATTCTTGATAACCTTGAGATGTCCCGGGACCGTATTGACCTTGGCCTTGGCGGCAAATTTTTTGGATTCGATCTTGTCACCCATCACCTTGATGGCTTTGATGTTGGGTCCGATGAAAACTATTCCTGCTTTTTCAAGCGCCTTGGCGAACGCGGCGTTCTCCGACAAAAAGCCATATCCCGGATGGATGGCTTGCGCGCCGCTCTCTTTAGCGGCCGCTATTATCTTGTCGATGACCAGATAGGATTCTGCGGCCGCCGGAGGTCCAATGGCAATGGCCTCATCGGCCATTTCCACATGCAGCGCGTTCCTGTCGGCTTGTGAATAAACGGCGACAGTTTTGATTCCCATCGCCTTTGCGGTCTTGATGACCCGGCAGGCAATTTCACCCCGATTTGCAATGAGTATTTTTTTAAACATGCTCAAGCCACGCTGCTCCTTTGAATTTTCAGCGCGGATATTAGCGCGTCAAAATGTAAATCTCTTTTAGAATTTATAACCAAATGCAGTTATCTCACGCGCGTACCATTGTTGCATCAGATCACGCGACACATCATCAAAAAACTCACGGTAGCCAGGGGTGTCACGCCCGTCAGACAAATTGACATGTGGAAGCTCTACCCTGCCGGACAAGCCAATGTGTTTCAGGACCATCTTGAAGTCTGTATTGAGCTGCTCGTAGGACCCTACAAAATCAAGGCAAGGCGTATCGTCAATTGCATATAGATTGAAATTATCCACGTAAGCTTTTCTTTTATCGTCATTAAATGAGCTGAACGAAGGGCGTTTTGATTTCGATTTTGTCTTATAATAGTACCAGGAAACCTGCCTGTCCCACGGGTTTCGCTCAAAGCTGAACTTGTAATAGCTGGACCAGATTTCATCTCCCGCATAAGCCTTAACCCGCCAGGCAGGCATATGTTCATAATACCCGACGCTTGGATGGTAATAGCGTTCCGGACGCCTGAACAATCTTTTCAATATAGGGCGTTTTGGAACCAGCGGGTGATCAAGACGGAAATTTTGTGCGCCGATTCCAATTCTATGCTTCATGAGCTGTTCGGAAGCCGGCGTGATGATATCGTCCGGGCCGCATATCGCCGACAGCGCCGTCTCGATGCTTGTTGAGGCGGTCTTATAAGTCTTGATGTAAATGAAGCGGTATTTGTGTGACAGGATCATCGGGTTGACTTTTACTGCTCAGGCCTTCGCGCCA
Source organism: uncultured Hyphomicrobiaceae bacterium (assembly GCA_964402825.1). GTDB lineage: Bacteria > Pseudomonadota > Alphaproteobacteria > Rhizobiales > Methyloligellaceae > UBA2767. Next base: position 23,467 of record CAYOEI010000183.1, on the reverse strand, counting down.
CCATATCGATTTCCACCAGAGCATTGACCGCGAGGCCGGAGACGCCGACACAAGTGCGCGCCGGGCGCCTGTCGGGCGGGAAGTATGACTGGTAGGCCTCGTTCATGGCGGCGTAGTCCCTATCGAACTGCGTCAGATACACCCGCGCCTGAACCACATGACTGAGGTCCAGCCCGACGCCTTCCAGTACGATGATAAGATTGTCCATGGTCCGCCGTGTCTGCGCCTCGACACCTTCGGATAATGGCTTGTCGGGCTCGCCCGGGAAGGTCGGCATTTGCCCTGTGAGGAATAGCCAGCCATCGGCCTCGACGACATGAGAGAACGGTACGACCGGCTGCGGCGCGTTCGCGATCATTTTGAATGAGGGTTCGGACATAGGGCTTAATCTCTTCTTGCTGGTTCCAATGGATGCTCATCTGATGCAATTCAAGACGGGCGTAATGTGTATAGACGCTGTATTCGGCGTCAAAGATGATGGCGGGCTTGGACAAAGCTCCTTATCAGCTTATTCGGCTACGATACCCTTTTGACGTAATTCATTTATCGCGTCATCGCTTTTTTTCAGGTCTCCAAGCTTCATGGATTCCAGAACAGACTTCGTCTTCATATACTGAATTTCAGAATATTGGACTATTTGGAACATGTTGCCATAGGGGTCATAAAAGCTGTTACCCCCTTCTTGTAAAAATTCAGCCCCCGCCGCCTTAGCCGCAGCCAGGGCCTTCTTCTGATCATCCACCACCAATCCAAAATGGCGTTCCCCGTCTCGTGAATTATCATCGGTCTCGGCAATTGCCAGAAACTGATCGCCGAGATCGATGAACGCCATCTTTCCATGGCGGCCGCGAAGCTTCACTTCGAAAATCTTGCCATAGAATTCCAGGGCTTCGTCCAGATTGCCGACCTCCAAGGCAAGATGGTTGAAACCGACGGCTCGCGCCTTGTCATTGGTATTATCGCTCATGATCCATTTCCTTTGTTGCCCTCTAATCGCAATCTAGGAGCTGTATTTCTTTCTCATCCACGCAATCGATTCCGTAATCAACTCCTCCAGCACGGTCATATTCACGTCTTCCAACTTGTTGATATAGAGACAGGCCTTGCCTGTTTTATGTTTCCCGAGCCTCTCCGTGATGTCATCGAACTCGCCATATCCGGGCATGATGTAGAGGACGAGGTTTGCCTTGCGCGGGGAAAAGGCGGTCATCATCCAGTCCCCTTCCCGGCCCGACGCATATTTGTAGTGATAGCTGCCAAAACCAACGATGCTTGTCCCCCACATTTTAGGCTTCTCGCCGCAGATGCGGGTCATCATCTCGTTGATGGTGTGAGCATCACGCCGGCGCGTTTCGTTTTCAACCGAATTAAGGAAAGCGGTGACGGATGTATTGCGGGGTTTGGTTTTGGGTTCGGCCATCAGTCCAATAAAACTCATTTTCGAGCTTACAGGAACACTGAATATTCTTATGACTGAGAGCCAAGCATAACCGCCACGCCGCCAGGTGGCCCGTGGGGTTGAACACTCATGGGCTGCGGGGATGAGTTTAATTCTGCACTGACCAACGATTGTCGTCCCGGGACGACATACATTATATGCGCTCGGGCCGCTGCTTGGCGGGGATGACGGGGGTGGAAACTGGTGATGACGATGGAAGAATCGGCAACTAAAAGGAATAATCGTCATTCCGGTGAAAACCGGAATCCAGAAAAGCAAAATAGCCCGAGGTTAAAGCGGCATATTCCCGTGCTTCTTCCACGGGTTTTCGGTCTTCTTCGTGCGCAGCATGTTGAGCGCGCGGGCGACGCGCATCCGCGTATTGCGTGGCAGGATTACCTCGTCAATATAGCCGCGCTCGGCCGCAATGAACGGGTTGGCGAAACGTTTCTCATACTCCTCGATGCGTTTAGCCATTTTCTTTGCGTCATCGCGTTCAGAGCGATAGATGATCTCCGCCGCGCCCTTGGGGCCCATCACCGCAATCTCTGCTGAGGGCCAGGCATAGTTCACGTCGGCCCGGATGTGTTTTGACGCCATGACGTCATAAGCCCCGCCATAAGCCTTTCGCGTGATCACCGTCACCTTCGGCACCGTGGCTTCGGAATAAGCGTAAAGCAGTTTCGCGCCATGCTTGATCAGTCCGCCATATTCCTGGACCGTGCCTGGAAGGAAGCCCGGCACGTCTACGAATGTGACAATGGGGATGGAAAAGCAGTCACAAAAACGCACGAACCGCGCGGCCTTGCGCGAGGCATCTGAATCCAGAACGCCTGCAAGCACCATGGGCTGGTTGGCGACGAATCCGACAGTGCGGCCTTCCATGCGGCCAAATCCGGTGATGATATTTCCCGCAAAACATTCCTGGATTTCAAAGAAATCACCCTCATCCGCAACCTTATAAATCAGTTCCTTGATGTCATAGGGCTGGTTGGGATTATCGGGAATCAGCGTATCGAGCGATTTATCAACCCGGTCCGGTTTGTCGCGGGTGGGTATTTCAGGGACGCCGGAGATATTGCTAGAGGGCAGGAAATCCATCAGCCGGCGCATTTGCAGCAGCGTTTCCACGTCGTTCTCGTACGCCCCGTCGGCAATGGAGGATTTCGTGGTGTGGATGCTGGCGCCGCCAAGTTCCTCCGCGCTCACCTCTTCATTGGTCACGGTTTTTACGACCTCGGGACCGGTGACGAACATGTAGCTGGTATCCTTCACCATGAAGATAAAGTCGGTCATGGCCGGGGAATAAACGTCGCCCCCCGCGCATGGCCCCATGATGATGGATATTTGCGGGATGACGCCCGACGCCTGCACATTGCGCCAGAACACCTCGCCATATCCGCCAAGCGCATCGACGCCTTCCTGGATACGCGCACCGCCCGCATCGAACACACCGATGATCGGCGCGCGATTCCGCAGCGCCATGTCTTGAACCTTGTTGATTTTCTCCGCGTGGGTGCGCGAGAGCGAGCCGCCGAACACAGTGAAATCCTTGGCGAACAGATAAACCACACGGCCATTGATTGTGCCCCACCCTGTCACCACGCCATCGCCGGGAATTTTTTTCTCCTCCATGCCGAAATCGGTGCAGCGGTGTTCGACATACATGTCGAACTCCTCGAATGAGTGCTCATCCAGCAGCAGCTCGATGCGCTCGCGCGCCGTCAGCTTGCCGCGTTTATGCTGGGCATCGATGCGTTTCTGCCCGCCGCCAAGACGCGCAGTGGCGCGGCGCTGTTCCAGCTCTTCAATGATTTCTTTCATGAACCTATTCCCGACTCATATGTGATCTGTGTCACGGCATGGGCATGTGAATAGCATGGAGGAGGAGATGAACAAATGGCGCTTTTGAATGGTGTTCTGATTTGGGGTGTGGGACAAATTTTCTCAACCGCGCACCAGTTCAAAAAACCTGACATCTTCATCGAGCTCTGCGAGGCGCACTTCGCGGCGCTTCACTGCTTCGTCGTCCCCGCCCCATTTTGAGATTTGCCAGTCCTCATCGACATTGGCCGCCGTCCATAATTCATCGGCGCTTAAAAACCCATGCGCATGCGCCAGTGCCAGCAAAGCAGACCCGGTGAGGGTTGTGATGCTGTATAGCGGCGTGAGTTCATAGAAATTTTTGATCGCGAACACGCTTCTTATCTGGTCAAGCGATTGCCTGGGCTGGGCGAAATGAGAGATGCCCTTCTCAGCCAGAAACTGACAACCAAAATCCTCTTTGACCCAATCAAGAACGCGGTCCCAATGAGTGCATTGCATCTCGACGAGACCTTCTGGTTCCGCCGCGCGATAGCAGAGCAGGTCTGCGCCCGCATACTGGATGATCTCCTTGACCACCTCCACCTCGCGCCCGCGCATACGGTCGAGCGCCGTATTGGCGCGCTTGGTCATCGGCATGGCCAACGGGTCGATATGATCTTGTTGCGCGTCCCACTCGCGTTTCAACTCCTCGCCAAGCGTTTTTCCGGCTACGCATAAATCAGCGCGCGCGGGCGTGCGTACTTTTTTCCCGTCCAGCAGGACAGTGTAGCCGCCGCTTCCCTCATCGAGACTTACGGAGTCGTAAAAACGTTTTGGAAGCTTGGCATCGGGCACGGGTTATTACTCAGCTGCGTTTTGGGATACGAATATGGCGCTTAGCATATGCAGCAACTGGGTATAATTATCGACGATGCCGTACACGTCTTCCTTCTCCAGCAGGTGCACCGGGTGATAGCCCCATGAGACACCGATCGCTTTGACTTTTGCATTTCGCGCCATTTCCATATCGAAGGTCGTGTCGCCAATCATAACCGTATCGCAGGCGCTGGCGCCTGTTTCAGCAAGTGCGCGTTCAATCATGCCGGGATGGGGTTTTGAGGGCGCGACATCGGCTGTCTGGAAGGTTACAAAATAGGAAGCCAGCTCAAAACGCTCCAGCATTCTATCTACGCCGCGCCGTGATTTGCCGGTGGCGATGCCCAGAAGAAAACCATCATTTTCAACTAATTGTATGATCGCATCACGTGCGCCCTCATACATCGGCTCTTCGAGATCGGGATTCTGGCGCAGGGTAGCAAAGGCCTGGCTGTAGTTTTTGACAATAGCCATGACGGTTTCCTCACTCCCCCCTTGCGTGAGCTTCGTGATCGCTTCAGGGAGAGACAGGCCCACAATCCCCAAAACAGCTTCCCTGCCGGGTGGTTCCATATTTACGCTGTCAAAGGCCTGGTTCATCGCCGCGACGATCAGGTGCTGGCTATCGACAAGCGTGCCGTCGCAATCAAAAATAATGAGCCGCGGGGTCATGGGCTAAAATTCTTCTTCATCTAGTTCATCCTTCAAGTCCGGGTCAAATCCGAGCAACTCCCATGTTTTGCGCATATGGTCCGGCAACTCGGCTGTGATTTTTAAAGCGCCCTTCCCCCAAGGGTTGGCAATTTCAATCTTCCGGGCGTGCAAATACAGCTTTGCTTCGATTTCACCACCAGGATGGGCTTCGCTTCCGCCATATTTTCCATCGGCCACTATGGGGTGGCCAATAGCCGCCATATGTACGCGAAGCTGGTGCGTGCGGCCGGTTAAAGGCCAAAGGGCCGCCCAGCACAGTTTGCTGCCCGCAGGCTCAAGGACTGCGTAACGCGTTACCGCGTGTTTTGCGCCAGTATCATACTCTTCGGCCACACACATCCGTTCGGACTGCGCGCCGCCTTTTTTCACCAGCGGCAAATCAATCTCGCCGCGTTGCGGGGACGGTACGCCGTTTACAAGCGCCCAATATATTTTGCGTACTTCATGAGTTTTAAGCGCATCTCCAAGAGCCGAAGCGCTGGGCCGGTCCCGCGCCAGCAGAAGGACGCCACTGGTGTCCTTATCGAGCCGGTGCACCAGGCGGGGGCGCTGGTCTGCTTCAAATCTCAATCCATCAAGCAGGCCGTCTATATGCCGGGATGTTTTGGTTCCGCCCTGTACCGCCAAACCAGCCGGCTTGTTGATCGCCAGCACGCGGTTGTCCTTGTAAATCACGAGGCTTTGAATAAAGCGTTCATCCGCAGCGGAGAGACGCGGGCTGGGTATGGGGTGCTTAGCTGTGGTTTTCGCCATCTGCATGGGCGGAACCCGCACCTTCTGCCCGGCCTCCAGGCGCGTATTGGCCTTTACCCTGCCGCCATCAAGCCGCACCTGGCCCTTACGTAACAGCTTTTGCAAAAAACCATGGGTTAGTGCTGGATAATGCGCCTTGAACCAGCGGTCGAGACGCATGCCAGATTCATGGCTCGACACTTCCACCAACTGGACATCGCTCATTGATAAATTATCCTGGCGATATAGAGACCGGCGAACAGCGCGAGGACAGAAAGACCAACCGACGCGCCGAGATAGATAACCGCCAAGCCCTGGGCCTTGCGCTCCATCAGTACGGCGAAATCGAGAGAAAAGGCAGAAAAAGTCGTAAAACCGCCAAGCACTCCGGTGGCAAGAAATGTCCTGAATTCATTCGAGACGGAGTAGCGCAGGGCGAAAGATTCAATCATGAGCCCCATGATGAGCGAGCCCGCAATATTCACAATCAATGTGCCCCATGGGAAACCGGAGCCTATCAGCCTGAGTGCGCCAACGCCCACGAGATACCGCGCGCTGGCGCCAATTGCTCCACCCATGGCGGCCATGAGAACCATCTTCATTATTGCTGCTCCCTGGCATCGCGCAACTTTCGCCATGCGGTCAGGCGTTCACGAATTTCGCCTTCCAGGCCACGGTCCGTGGGTTGATAATAGTCTTCCCGCGCCACGCCATCGGGGAAATAATTCTGTCCCGAGACACCGCCTTCAGAATTATGGTCATACTCATATCCAGCGCCATAACCCTCATTTTTCATGAGCTGTGTGGGTGCATTGAGAATGTGCTTGGGCGGGGGCAGCGATCCACCATCGCGGGCCGCACGCCCGGCTAACTTGAATGCGTGATATGCCGCGTTTGATTTAGGCGCCATGCTCAGATAAACGGTCGCCTGGGCAAGCGCCAGTTCACCTTCCGGGCTCCCCAGAAAATGGTAGGCATCCTTGGCGGCATTGGTTAGCACCAGAGCCTGCGGGTCAGCCATTCCGATATCTTCAACCGCCATGCGAACCAGCCGGCGGCCTATGTATAATGGGTCTTCGCCGCCGGCAAACATGCGCGCCAGCCAATAGAGCGCGGCATCGGGGTCTGAGCCACGCACTGATTTATGCAGGGCGCTGATGAGATTGTAGTGCCCGTCCTGCCCTTTGTCGTACAAAGGAGCGCGGCGCTGCACGAGCGCGGTCAAATCTGTCAGTGTCAGCGTTTTGCCGCCAGTAATAGTCGCCAGGAAGATTTCTTCCGCCAAATTCAACACAGCCCGCCCATCCCCATCCGCCATGGTTTTCAGCGCATCGCGCACCTCCGGCTCAAGAGGCAGCTCTCTCCCCTCTTCCACTTCAGCGCGGGTGAGCAGGGTCTCGAGAGCCTCGATATCGAGACGATTGAGCGTAAGTACGCTGGCGCGGGACAGGAGAGCTGAATTCAATTCAAAAGAAGGGTTTTCAGTCGTCGCACCGATAAGCACGATCGTTCCATCCTCCATGACTGGGAGAAATGAATCCTGCTGTGATCTGTTGAAGCGATGAACCTCATCCACGAACAGCACGGTCCCGAGCCCATCCTGCCTGCGGGTCCGTGCGGCCTCGAACACTTTTCGCAGGTCCTGTACACCGGACTGAATTGCGGAGAGTTGCGCAAAATGAAATTTTGTCTGTTCGGCGAGAAGGCGCGCAATGGTGGTTTTTCCCGAACCTGGCGGCCCCCAGAAGATTACGGATGAAAGACGCCCAGCTTCTATCATCCGCGTGAGGATGCCCTGGCTCCCGAGCAAATGCGTTTGACCGACAACATCATCGAGAGATGTTGGGCGGAGCTTGTCAGCCAGAGGGCGGGGCGCTCCTTGCGCCAACCCGCCGGCCTCGAAGAGAGAAGCTGGTTCAGACGGAGCCATAAATCAGCCTTCGATCACTACATTGAGGATGCGTCCATTGCGTTTGACGCTGACGCGCCACTGACGCGCGGGTTTGAAAAGAATTTTCGACAGTTGTTTGACCAACTTAATACGATGCCCATTTGCGGCGACGATGATGTCACCCGAACGCAGGAAGTTGCTATCACTTGCAGGTGTGCCCGGTGTCACTTTCAGGACAATTACCCCATAGGATTCTTCGTTAATCGAGAGTTCTTCCGCGAGCGCAGGAGATAAATTGGCGACACTGACACCGGCAAATGGATTGTGGCCTTTAAGGATCGTTACATTTCGAAGCGGTATTTCCGGCGCTTCGCGCAAGGGGACCGTAACGGTAATCAACCGCGCTTGCCTGAGTATGCCCAGTGGTACCGATCCGCCGATCTTCTTGGTGGAAAAGCGATAGCGAAAGGCGCGCGGGTCCGCGACTTGTTTGCCGCTGACTTCAACGATGACATCGCCTGCGCGGAGCAGGGATTGCGCGGCCGGGCTATTCTTTTTCACCAGTTTGATCAATGCGCCTGCGGGCCGGTCAAGACCAAGAGATTCTGCAATGTCAGGCGTAATCCGTTGCAGTTTTGCGCCAAACCACGGCCGTTTGACCGCATTTCCCTGGATAGCCGATTGCACGACCTGGCGGACCATATTGGACGGTATTGCAAATCCAATACCCTGCGAGCCGCCTGATCGCGAATAGATTGCCGTATTGACGCCTACGAGATTGCCTCTCATATCGACGAGCGCCCCGCCCGAATTTCCCGGGTTGATGGCCGCATCGGTCTGAATGAAAAACTGATAGTCGGTAACGCCTACACGGGTGCGGGCCAGCGCGGATACAATGCCGCTCGTCACCGTTTGTCCGACCCCGAACGGGTTGCCGATGGCCAGCACGATATCCCCCACTTGCAGATCTTCAGAATCTTCAAATCGGAGATAGGGAAATGTAACGCCCGGCGCATCCAGTTTCAAAACGGCCAGGTCAGTGCGCTCGTCTTTCAGGATTACGCTGGCGGTAAATTCCCGCTTGTCCGCCAACGCCACCTTGATCTGCGCTTCCCCGCGCGTCTTGATGACATGGTAGTTGGTCACGATGACGCCATCGGGACTGACAATGACGCCCGAACCAAGTGAATTTTGGACACGCTTGCGCTGACTGCCAAACCCTTCATCGAAGAACCGGCGGAAAAAAGGATCGTTAAAAAAAGGAGATGAACGCCGTTTCACCAGGGAGCGGACATAGACATTGACCACAGCCGGGGCTGCGCGTTTTACGATGGGCGCATATGAAAGCAGGACTTCACCAGAGCTGGCCGGCGCCTGCCTTTTCTGGGCTCTCAGGGAATCTGAGGAGCTGGTTATGATGGCCGCCACAATAGCCAATAAAAAGCTCAATCGCCGCACAGCTGGATGTTTCACTGCTTGCCTCATAACTTTAGGGTCAGGACCCTAGGTGCTGAATGTTGATTCTACCCTTTTAGACCATGGCATCAAAACATCGCAAATGATCTAGTTGAATAAACCAGCTGCATAAAAAAGGGCGGCAAATGAGCCGCCCTCCCGAACATTTTATAATCGGGGCAGCTTAAGCAGCAGCCTGCTCACCCGCATCTTCGTCACCATCCTGGTCCTGGGTGGGGCCGGAATCCTGACCGCGCGCCTCGAGGTCACGATCGATAAATTCAATCACGGCCATAGGCGCTGAATCTCCATGGCGGTAACCTGCCCGCAGAACCCGGGTATAGCCCCCTGAGCGCTCTGCATAACGCGGACCCAGAATATCAAACAGCTTCTTCACCATTACCTCATCGCGCACGCGGGCGACCGCCAAACGGCGTGAATGTAAATTACCCCGCTTGGCAAGGGTGATAAGCCTGTCAGCGACGCGGCGAAGCTCCTTGGCTTTCGGTAAAGTGGTGACGATCTGTTCGTGCTTGATCAGGGCCGCAGCCATATTTGCGAACAGAGCGCGGCGATGGCTTGCGGTTCTGTTCAGTTTACGGCCAGCTCGGTGATGACGCATGGGTAACTTCTCCCCCGCGAGACGCTTGACTAGCGCCAATGCGGCTTAATAATTTGCAACTTAATAATGGTCCTCGAAGCGCTTGGCCAGTTCGTCAATATTCTCTGGCGGCCAGTTGGGCACCTCCATGCCGAGATGGAGGCCCATGCCTGCAAGCACTTCCTTGATTTCGTTCAGCGATTTGCGTCCAAAGTTCGGAGTACGGAGCATTTCCGCTTCTGATTTCTGGATCAAATCGCCGATGTAGACGATGTTGTCGTTCTTCAGGCAGTTCGCCGAGCGAACGGATAATTCCAGCTCATCCACCTTCTTGAGCAAGGCCGCGCTGAATTCAAGTTCCGGCTGAACTTCTTCAACGGTCTCTTTCTTCGGCTCCTCGAAGTTCACAAAGATGGCCAGTTGATCCTGGAGGATACGCGCGGCAAGCGCCACGGCGTCATCCGGCTTGATGGAGCCGTCGGTTTCAACTTCCATGATGAGCTTGTCGTAATCGAGAATTTGTCCCTCACGCGTGTTCTCTACGCGGTAAGAAACCTTTGTCACGGGAGCGAAGAGACTATCAACAGGCACCAGACCAATCGGCGCGTCGTCAGGCCGGTTGCGATCAGCGGTTACATAACCTTTGCCCGTATCTGTGGTGAATTCCATCCGGATTGAAGCGCCCTCATCGAGGGTGCAAAGCACATGATCGGGATTGAGGATATCGACATCAGAGGTGCCCTCAATGTCGCCGGCAGTCGCCACGGCGGGACCTTCCTTTTTCAGGACAAGCCGCTTGGGGCCTTCTGAATGCTGCCGCAACGCGATTTCCTTGATGTTCAAAACGATGTTCGTCACATCTTCACGCACGCCGGAAATGGACGAAAACTCGTGCAACACGCCATCGATATGAACCGAAGTGATGGCTGCTCCCTGTAACGATGACAGCAGCACGCGCCGCAACGCATTGCCCAGAGTGAGACCAAAACCGCGTTCAAGCGGCTCTGCGACCACAATAGCTGTACGTTCCGAGACCCGACCCGCCGAGATATTCAACTTGGTGGGCTTTATCAAATCTTGCCAATTCTTCTGAAGCACCTAAGTACCCTTTTAGTTAGCTCTCCCTCACCGCCAGTGAAGGAATGGTGTGGAGAAGATTTTCGATCAACCGCGGGACCGCCACGGCAATTCATAAATACTTAATCAGACACGGCGCCGTTTGCGCGGACGGCAGCCATTATGCGGTATTGGCGTAACATCCCGGATTGATGTGATTACGAACCCGGCCGCCTGAAGCGCGCGAAGTGCCGATTCGCGTCCCGACCCTGGGCCTCGAACCTCAACCTCAAGGTTCTTCATGCCATGTTCCATGGCCTTTTTGCCGGCATCTTCCGCCGCCATCTGGGCTGCGTAAGGGGTCGATTTGCGCGATCCCTTAAAGCCTTGAGCTCCAGCGGAGGACCAGGAAATCGTATTACCCTGAGCATCGGTGATGGTGATCATGGTGTTATTGAAAGTCGCGCTGACATGGGCAACCCCGGAGGTGATATTTTTCTTCTCCCGGCGTTTTACGCGCGCTGTGTCTTTAGCCATCTCTTATGTCTCTCGTTTTTAGCTGACCCGTACGCATTTAAACTGCTTACGAAGCGGATCGCAGAACAAACAAACTACTTCTTTTTACCTGTAATCGCTCTCGCCGGACCCTTACGGGTGCGGGCATTTGTATGGGTGCGCTGCCCCCTAACGGGCAGACCGCGCCGATGCCTGATGCCGCGATAGCAGCCCAGATCCATCAGCCGTTTGATGTTCATGGCTACGTCGCGACGCAGATCACCCTCGACCATATAGTCATGGTCGACCATTTCTCTGATCTGAATAACTTCCTGATCGGACAGCTGATTGACCCTCCTTTCACCAGGAACAGACGCCTTTTCGCAAATCTGCCTGGCAAGGCTGCGGCCAATGCCATGAATATAAGTCAGCGCGATATCTACACGCTTGTTAGTCGGGATATTTACACCTGCAATTCGAGCCACTCTAATTTCTCCAGTGAAACGCTGCGCGTGACGGCTTTAAGCTATTGAAATGGAACATAATAATATCAAACACAACAAAACCAGTGACCGGGCGCTTGCCCGCTCCCGGGACCGATTGGTTCTTCCAGAACATGAATATGTTTTTCTAGCGGATTCCCGCTGTTTTCGTCAACCCAAGATTACCAGAAGATGATTTATTCCATGGCTGCTTACAGGCCGCTCAACGCCTCCTTTATTTGATTTTTGACGGAATTGATATCAAGCATCCCGTCAACCGATTTCAATTTACCATTGCTTCCATAGTACCCAACCAGAGGCACCGTTACGATATGATATGCCTCCAGACGGCTGCGCACCGTCACTTCATTGTCATCCTTGCGCCGGGTAAACTCGGAACCCCCGCATTTGTCACAAACATCGTCAACTGCCGGACGCCGGAATGTATCGTGATAGCCTTCACCGCATTGAGCGCATGTAAACCGGCCCACGATCCGCTCAATAAGCTGTTCGTCATCGCCCTTGAGTTCAATTACAGCATCAAGTGTCTTATTCTTCTCCGTTAAAAGCACATCAAGCGCTTCTGCCTGAGTTACGGTGCGCGGAAATCCATCGAGAATAAAACCTTTCTCACAGTCAGGCTCCTCGATACGATCCGAGATAAGTTCAATGACGATCTGATCCGAAACCAGATCGCCTTTTTCAATAGTTTCCTTCACGAGCTTGCCCACTTGCGAACCGGCCTCAACCGCGGCGCGCAACATGTCGCCAGTTGACAACTGCACAACCTTGCGGTCATCAGCAATCATTCTCGCTTGAGTGCCCTTACCGGCGCCAGGAGGCCCAAGAAGGATAAGGTTCATCGGCGCCGCCCACCCCGAAGTTTCGACTTCTTGATTAACCCTTCATATTGATGGGCAAGCAGATGACTTTGCACCTGACCGACAGTGTCCATGGTTACGGATACCACGATCAGCAATGATGTGCCGCCAAGGTAAAATGGCACAGCCGCGTAAGATATGAGCAATTCGGGTAGCACGCAGACAAGCGCCAGATAGATCGCGCCAACGACGGTAATACGCGTCAACACATAGTCGATATATTCTGCTGTTCGCTCGCCAGGCCGAATTCCGGGAATGAAACCGCCATATTTTTTGAGATTATCCGCGGTGTCCGATGGATTGAAAACAACGGCTGTGTAGAAAAAGGCGAAGAACACGATCATCGAGATATAGAAAATGATAAACAGCGGCTGACCACGCCCCAGAAGCGCCGTCACTGACGTCAACCATTCTGGCCCGGCGCCGGTTGAGAAGTTCGCAAACGTAATTGGCAGCAACAGCAGGGATGAAGCGAAAATTGGCGGGATCACACCGGCTGTATTCAACTTCAAAGGCAGGTGCGAAGAATCGCCCTGGAACATACGATTGCCCATTTGTCGCTTGGGATATTGGACAAGTAGCCGTCGCTGTGCACGCTCAACGAAGACTATGAGATATACTACAGCGATTGCGAGAAGAAAGATGAAAAGCATTAGCGGTGCAGACAGGGCGCCCTGATAGCTAAGTTCAAGGGTGCCGACGAGAGCAGAGGGTAACTCGGCTACGATACCGGCGAAAATTATCAGCGAAATGCCGTTGCCGATGCCGCGCGCGGTGATCTGTTCACCCAGCCACATCAGGAAAACCGTACCGCCAACAAGTGTAATCACGGTTGTCAGCCGGAAGAACATGCCCGGGTCCGTGACCACATTGCCCGCCCCTTCCAGACCTGCCGCGATGCCATAGCCCTGAAGGGTCGCCAGGACCACCGTGCCGTAGCGCGTATACTGATTTATTTGTTTGCGTCCCTGCTCGCCCTCTTTCTTCAATTGCTCAAGATGCGGCGAGACGGTCGTTAGAAGCTGTATGATAATCGACGCCGAGATATACGGCATGATGTTAAGCGCAAAGATAGCCATGCGCCCGATAGCGCCGCCGGCAAACATGTTGAACATGCCCAGAATGCCGGATGAATTCTGGCGAAAAATATCCGCCAAAGCATCAGGATTGATGCCCGGAAGCGGGATATAGGTGCCCAACCGGTAAATCAGAAGCGCGCCAAGCGTAAACCATATGCGCTGCTTAAGCTCCGTAGCCTTGGAAAAGGCTGAGAAGTTCATGTTTGAAACCAGTTGTTCTGCAGCTGATGCCATTTGTGCGCTCCGATTTAACCAGGACAGTTTACGCTATCTGGTTATATGCGTCAGGAGTCCTTTTTTGTCTTCTTTGTCGCGGATTTTGCAGAAGACTTGGCCGGAGATGAGGCAGGCTTTTTATCAGCTGGCTTTGAATCCGCAGCCTTGTCATCTGATTTGGCTTTGGTCTTGGCAGTCGGCTTCTTTGCCTCTACGCCGCCACTCTTTTTTGTGTCCGGCTTGGTATTACCTTTTGATTTCTTAGGCTTATCTTTTGGAGCGCGTTGTGGCATCTCGACAAGAGCGACCGATCCGCCAGCCTTTTCAATCGCCTTCACGGCGCCGGCTGATGCGCCGGTAACCTCAAGCGATAACTTGGTCTTCAAATCTCCTTGACCGAGCAGCCGCACCCCGTCCCTGACGCGGCGTATAATGCCGGCATCGGCCAGCATCTGAACAGTAATGGTCTTCTTCGGATCAAGCGTCTTCTTGTCAATAGCGGCCTGCAGACGCCCGACATTGACTTCGTTGAAATCCTTGGCGAACAGGTTATTAAATCCGCGCTTTGGCAGACGGCGATGAATCGGCATCTGCCCGCCCTCAAAGCCCTTGAGGGCAACGCCGGACCGGGATTTTTGACCGTTATAGCCTCTGCCCGCGGTTTTGCCCTTGCCCGATCCAGGGCCGCGGCCAACTCGTTTCCGAACGCGCGTGGCGCCTGGATTGTCTCTCAATTCATTCAATCGCATGACTATGCTTTCCAAACTTTAAGCGGGTCTAACCTTAAGCAGGTTCATCCACGACGCGGACCATATGCTTGACCTTGTTGATCATTCCGCGCACCTGAGGCGTATCGGTCAAAGTGCTCCGGCGGCCCATCTTGTTCAAACCCAGACCAACCAGCGTAGCGCGCTGATCCTTCGGCCGGCGGATCGGGCTGCCCGTCTGCTCAACCGTTACGGTTTTTCCCGGCTTTTTCTCTGCCATCATTCTTGATCCTTAAAAACCTGTATCAGCCCTTGAGACATCTAGGCCTCTGTAGCCGCTTCGGGGGAATCGATACCGTCACGCCGGCGCGCCACGATTTCACTGGCCTTCTTGCCGCGCCGCGCCGCCACACCACGCGGGCTGTCTCCATTTTGGAGCGCGGCAAACGCTGCTCGCACCATGTTATAGGGATTGGAGCTGCCCAAAGATTTTGCAACAACATCCTGAATACCAAGCGTTTCAAAAACCGCGCGGATCGGTCCGCCGGCAATGATACCTGTGCCTGGAGGCGCTGCACGCAGCACCACGCGGCCCGCGCCATGACGCCCGGTGACATCATGATGTAATGTGCGGCCCTCACGCAGAGGCACGCGGATCAGGTTTCTCTTGGCGGCTTCAGCGGCCTTGCGAATGGCCTCGGGCACTTCGCGCGCCTTGCCATGGCCAAATCCGACCCGGCCCTTTTGATCACCGACAACAACCAGAGCGGCAAAACCAAAACGCCGTCCACCCTTGACGACCTTGGCCACACGATTGATGTGCACAAGCTTGTCGACAAATTCGTTGTCGCGATCGTCACGGCCACGACCTTGTCCGCGGCCTCGTTGTTGTCCAGGTTTGCGTCCCACTGTTCGCGTTCCTTCTTAAATTCAGTCCTAAAACTTCAGCCCGCCTTCACGCGCGCCTTCAGCAAGGGCCTTGACCCTGCCGTGATAGAGATAACCGCCGCGGTCAAAGATAACGTCTTTGATACCTGCTTTGGCTGCCCGCTCGGCAACCAACTTTCCAACTGCAAGCGCCGCGTCCTTGTCACTTCCCTTGGGCATTGATTTTTGCACCTCAGGCTCAATGCTCGATGCCGCCGCAAGAGTTTGACCCTTGGTGTCATCGATCACCTGGGCATAGATATTTCTTGCCGACCGGAACACCGACAGACGTGGACGGTCGCTGGAGACGCGGTGCAATTTCTTGCGCACACGCATCTTGCGGTTCAATGATCTTTTTTTAACCGTACTGCTCATGGATCGGCTCCGCTATTTCTTCTTGCCTTCTTTACGGAAGACATATTCATCCGCGTACCTGATCCCCTTGCCTTTATAGGGCTCTGGAGGCTTGTACTGGCGTATCACGGCCGCAACCTGGCCTACTTTTTGTTTATCAATTCCAGAAATAATGATTTCTGTCTGCGATGGGCATTTCACTTCAATCCCATCGGGAATTTCGTATTTCACATCATGACTGAGCCCAAGCTGCAGCGTTAATTGCTTGCCCTGGATCTGTGCACGATACCCAACGCCCTGAATTTCAAGTTTCTTTTCAAAACCTTTCGAAACACCATCGACCAGATTAGCAACCAGCGAACGCGACAGTCCCCAAAGGGAACGCGCCTGTTTTGACTCATTGCGCGGCATCATCTTGATGCCATCGTCGGTCATAGAGGCTTCAACGTCCTTCTCAAGAACGATTGAAAGCTCACCCTTGGGCCCCTTGACCGAAACCAACTGGCCTTCGATGGCGGCATTCACGCCATCGGGTATGGGGACCGCTTTTGATCCAGTGCGGGACATAATTAAAAACCTCTGTTCTTCCAATCAGCGCGCGGCCAGCTAAAAGCCGAACCTAAAATACGCTGCATAAAACTTCACCACCGACATTTTCGCTGCGGCACTTGGCGTCTGACATGACACCTTTTGGCGTCGACAGGATCGCAACGCCAAGTCCATTCGCTACAGTCGGTAAATTTCTCACGGACGAATACACACGCCGGCCCGGTGTCGAAACACGTTTCAAATTCTTGATAACCGGCTGGCCATCGTAATATTTGAGTTCGATTTCGAACTCTGATTTGCCACCATCATAATCGACCTTGGCGTAACCCCGGATGAATCCTTCTTCCTGAAGCACATCCAGCACATGTCCCCGAAGTCTCGAAGCTGGGGTTGCGACCTTGTTTTTACTCCGCATCTGAGCGTTGCGGATCCGGGTCAGCATATCCCCAAGTGGGTCTGTCATCGTCATTGGACGCGTTCTCCTACCAGCTCGACTTGACCATGCCCGGGATCATTCCCTGGGAGGCCAATTCTCTCAGTGACACGCGCGACATCTTCAGCTTGCGGTAAAATGCACGCGGGCGACCCGTCACATCACAACGATTGCGAATACGTGTTGGTGAAGAATTGCGCGGCAACTCGGCCAGCTTCAGACGCGCCGCGAAGCGCTCCTCTGCAGGCAGCAGGCGATCGCATGCAATATCTTTCAACCGTTTGCGGCGGTTCGAATACTTTGATGCCATCCGGCGCCGCTTATTGTTACGCTCTACTGCGCTTGTCTTTGCCATTTCCAGCTCTCCTTGGTCCTAAAGGCCTTTGTTCAAGGCTTTAGGTACGAAACGGAAAATTGAACCCCTTGAGAAGGGATCTCGCCTCGTTGTCAGTTGGCGCCGTCGTACAAACGATGACGTCCATGCCCCAGATTTCCGACACTTTGTCGTAATCGATTTCGGGAAAAACAATGTGTTCCTTGATGCCGAGTGCGAAATTGCCGCGGCCATCAAAACTCTTCGGGCTCAGCCCGCGGAAATCGCGAACGCGCGGCAGCGCGATGGTAATGAGCCGGTCAACGAATTCGTACATCCGGACCTTGCGCAGCGTCACCTTCACGCCAATGGGCATGCCTTCGCGCAATTTGTATGTCGCAATAGATTTGCGCGCTTTGATGATCACTGGTTTTTGACCCGCGATCAAAGCCAGATCATCCGCGGCCGACTGGACTTTTTTGGAATCATTGACTGATTCACCGACGCCCATATTGAGCACTATCTTGTCCAGGCGCGGAACCTGCATCACGTTGGTATAACCAAACTCCTTGGTCATCTCCTCGCGCAATCTTTCGTTATAGTCACGCTTGAGGCGCGGAATATAGGCATCAGCCATCAATCACCTCCCCGGAGCGTCTTGCAAAACGCACTTTCCTGCCATCCTTTAAAGTTTTGTAGCCAACCTTTGTTGGCTTGCCGTCTTTCGGGTCTTCCAGCGCAAGATTTGAAATATGCACGGACGCTTCACGCATGAGGATGCCGCCCTCCTGCTGGGCCGTCTGTTTCTGGTGGCGCTTGATCATGTTCACGCCATGGACGAGCGCACGGTTTTCCTTGCGCATGACCTTCAGCACTTCGCCGTTCTTGCCTTTATCCTTGCCGGTGAGAAGCACGACATGGTCGCCCTTCCTTATCTTGAATTTGGCCATCTCTACAGAACCTCCGGCGCCAATGACACGATCTTCATGTGCTTCCTGGTGCGCAATTCACGCGTAACAGGGCCAAAAATACGGGTGCCGATTGGTTCACCTTGTGCGTTCACCAGCACCGCCGCATTGCGATCGAACCGGATGAGGCTTCCATCTGCGCGGCGTACGCCTTTGGCCGTGCGCACGACGACTGCGCGCATCACTTCACCCTTCTTGACGCGGCCGCGCGGGATTGCTTCCTTGACCGAGACAACAATAATGTCGCCCACGGAGGCATATTTGCGCTTGGACCCGCCAAGCACCTTGATGCACTGAACACGGCGCGCGCCGGAATTATCGGCAACGTCGAGATTGGTTTGCATCTGTATCATGGCACTCGCCCTTTTATTTCCGTTGGCCCTAAGCCAGCATTTGTGCCGGAGCTAAACTCCGATTACCGCACATAAAATCTCTTGTTTCACTCAGCGGCCAGAAGCGTCCAGCGTTTGTTTTTCGATATTGGTACGCATTCCTGGATCCGCACCTTGTCGCCGGTTTTCGCTACATTGCCGGCGTCATGCGCGTGATACTTCTTGCTGCGGCGCACCGTCTTTTTATAAAGCGGATGAGTGAAGCGCCGTTCGACGCGCACAACCACGGTTTTGTCATTGCTGTCGCTTACAACGACGCCTTGTAAAATTCTCTTTGGCATGGGTCTTTATCCTTTAGAGGCCACGCTATTGGCCTCACCCCGCTTTAGCTGATCGATTGTTTTAATCCGCGCAATATTACGCCGGACCTGACGCACGCGCGCCGTATTTTCCAACTGACCGCTCGCTGCCTGAAAACGGAGGTTGAATTGTTCTTTTTTCAGCTTCAGCAACTCATCATTGAGTTGATCCGGCGTCATGCCCTGAATATCGCTTACCTTCATCTCACTCTTCCTCACCGCGATGCCTTAGGCGTCGCCAAGCCGTGCAACGATCTTGGTCTTGATCGGCAACTTCGCCGCCGCCAGACGTAATGCTTCGCGTGCAACGGTGTCATTCACACCATCAATTTCAAACATGATCCTGCCAGGCTTCACTTTTGCAGCCCAGAATTCAGGAGTGCCCTTGCCCTTGCCCATGCGCACTTCGGTCGGTTTCTTTGACACCGGCACATCGGGGAATATGCGAATCCAGACGCGCCCCGCGCGCTTCATATGGCGGGTCATTGCACGCCGGGCAGCCTCAATCTGCCGGGCGGTAACCCGGGACGGCGCCTGCGCTTTCAGGCCATAGGATCCGAAATTCAGGGATGAACCGCCTTTAGCGGCGCCCTTGATCCGGCCTTTCTGCATCTTGCGAAACTTAGTCCGTTTCGGTTGCAGCATTTCTCTAATTCCTCATGCTCAGTTTCAAACGCGCAAAAAATTATTTCCGCGGTCCGTCACGTCCGTCACGGCCCATCCGGCTGCCTTCTTGTGATTCCATGGCCCTGCGTTCATGGGCCATTGGATCATGCTCCATGATTTCGCCCTTGAAGACCCAGACCTTGATGCCAATGATCCCGTATGCCGTACGCGCCAGGGACGTTCCATAATCGATATCGGCGCGCAGCGTATGAAGTGGAACGCGGCCCTCACGGTACCATTCCATCCGGGCGATTTCCGCACCGCCAAGACGACCCGCGCAATTGATGCGAATACCCAGGGCGCCAAGCCGCATTGCGGATTGAACCGCACGCTTCATGGCCCGCCGGAAGGCAACGCGGCGTTCCAGCTGCTGGGCAATTCCATCGGCAACCAGTTTGGCGTCGATTTCGGGCTTGCGAACTTCAACGATATTCAGTTGCACTTCAGACTCGGTCAGGGTCGACAATTCGCTGCGCAGCTTCTCGATATCGCTGCCCTTCTTGCCAATCAGGATGCCGGGGCGCGCCGTATGTACCGAAATGCGGCATTTCTTGTGCGGGCGTTCAATAACAACCTTCGAAATGCCTGCTTGCGTGCGGCCTTTGAAAATGCGTTCGCGAATTTTGAGATCTTCATGCAAAAGCTTGGCGTATTCACCTTTTTCGGCGAACCACCGGGAATCCCAGGTGCGGTTGATGCCGAGCCTCAGGCCGATCGGATTTACTTTTTGACCCATTAAGCAGTTTCCTCGACTTGCCTGACCACGACGGTCAACTGTGAAAACGGTTTTACAATCCGGCCCACGCGTCCACGTGCGCGCGGCTTCCACCGCTTCATGACCAGATTCTTGCCTACAAAGGCTTGTGATACGACCAGGGCGTCAACGTCCAGGTCATGATTGTTCTCCGCATTGGCGATTGCCGACTGCAATGTCTTTTTAACTTCCGCTGCAATGCGCTTGCGCGAAAATGTCAGATCGGCCAATGCTTTTTCGACCTTCTTGCCGCGAATGAGTTGCGCCAGGAGATTGAGCTTTTGCGGCGACACTCGCAGCAGACGAGTGACGGCTTTGGCCTCATTGTCAGGCAAAACGCGTTCTCTTTTTTGTTTGCCCATAGCCCTAGACTCTTCTTGCGCGCTTGTCGGCAATGTGGCCGTGATATGTCCGGGTTGGCGAAAACTCACCGAACTTGTGGCCGATCATATCTTCGGTCACCAGCACCGGAATGTGCTTCTGCCCGTTATGCACCCCGAAAGTCAGCCCAACAAATTGCGGTAAGATGGTGGAGCGCCGGCTCCAGACCTTGATGACCGCATTGGAGCCGCTGGCGCGAGCCGCCTCAGCTTTTTTAAGCATATACCCGTCTACAAACGGGCCTTTCCAAACCGAACGTGACACCGATCAGCTCCTTATCTTTTTTTCCGCAGATGACGGCTGCGGACTATGTGTTTATCTGTCGCGCGGTTCGAGCGGGTGCGCTTGCCCTTGGTAGGTTTGCCCCAGGGCGTCACCGGATGACGGCCGCCTGAAGTTCTGCCCTCGCCGCCACCATGCGGATGATCAACCGGGTTCATGGCAACACCGCGCACCGAGGGACGCTTGCCCATCCAGCGCTTGCGGCCCGCCTTGCCAAGTTTGATGTTGGAATTATCGGGGTTTGACACCGCGCCAACCGTCGCCATGCATTCCGCCCGAACCATGCGCGTTTCACCGGAGTTCAACCGCAGGATAGCGTAACCGGAATCACGGCCGACAAGTTGCACATAGGTGCCTGCGGCGCGCGCGATCTGTCCACCCTTGCCGGGCTTCATTTCGACATTGTGAATGATGGTGCCAATCGGTGTATTCGTCAGCGGCATTGCATTGCCGGGCTTAACGTCGACCTGCTCGCCTGAAATCACAGTGTCACCCACGGAAATCCGCTGGGGCGCCAAAATGTAGCTCTGCTCGCCATCTTCGTAACGCACCAAGGCAATAAAGGCCGAACGGTTGGGATCATACTCAATCCGCTCAATCGTGGCCGGCATATCCATTTTCAACCGCTTGAAATCCACCACACGGTACAGCCGCTTGTGACCGCCGCCCCTGCGGCGCGCGGTGATGCGCCCATGGTTGTTGCGGCCACCCTTGCCCGACAGACCTTCCGTCAGGCCCTTTACCGGGCGTCCCTTCCAGAGAGACGAGCGATCAACCAGCACCAGATTGCGCTGGCCGGGGGTCATAGGTTTGAATGTTTTTAATGCCATGATCTTATCTGCCTACAGCCCCGTCGTGATGTCGATGCGCTGGCCTTCTTCAAGCGTCACGATGGCTTTTTTGACATCGGAGCGCCGTCCGGCAATGCCTTTAAAGCGCTTGATTTTGCCCTTCCGGTTCAAGGTGTTCACGGCCTTGACCTTCACATTGAACAACTGCTCAACAGCTGCTTTGATATCGGGTTTCGTTGCCTCGCGCCGAACGTTGAACACGACCTGGTTATGTTCTGAAACCAGTGTCGATTTCTCGGTGATCGACGGACTTACAATCACGTCATATGCGTTCAAGAGGTTCATTTGAAACGCGCCTCCAACGCTTCCAAAGCCGCCTTGGTCAGCACCAGCTTCTCACGGCGCAAAATGTCGTAAACATTGATGCCCTGAGCCGGGAGCACATCGACACCGGCAATGTTCTGGGCCGCCAGGGAAAAATTCTTCTCCAACTCCGACCCATCGACGATCAGCACCGAATTCAGGCCAAGTTTCTCAAGTTTTTTCTTCAGGCCGCTTGTCTTGGCCTGCTTCATCTCCGCTTTTTCCAGCACGATGAGCTCTTTTGACTTCACCTTGGCGGAGAGAGCATGACGCAGCGCAAGGGCCCTCACCTTCTTGGGAAGGGAAATAGAGTGATCACGGGGTCTTGGACCGAAAGATTTACCGCCGCCACGGAAGAGATTGACTTTACGCGTGGAATGGCGTGCGCCGCCTGAACCTTTTTGGTTCATGATCCTTGCCGTGCTGCCTGTAATTTCGGAACGGCCCTTGACGCACACCGTACCCGCGCGCCGCTTAGCGAGTTGATAACGGACCATGCGGTGAAGCAGGTCGGGACGCGGCTCCAGCCCGAAAACGTCATCAGGCAGATCGACCGTACCGGCCTTCTTGGCCTCCAATGTGGTTACATCGGCCTTCATTTGTCCCCACCTTTCTGATCGGGTGTATCCTTGTCCTGGCTTTCAGCAGCCTCGGCAGCCTCAGCAGAGTCCTTCAATGCAGCAGCAGCTTCAGCGGCTTGAGCTTCAGCGGCGGCCTGTGCTTCAGCTTCGGCCTCCGCGGAAGCCTGGTTTGCTGCTTCCTCGGCAAGACGATTGGCCTCCGCCGCCGCAGAACGAAGCCCGGCGGGCAGAATTGCATTTTCCGGCGTTGGCTTTTTAACGGCGTCATTAATGGCGACCCAGCCGCCCTTGGAGCCCGGAACCGCGCCGCGGACCATGATCAGGCCGCGTTCCATATCCGTCTTGACCACCCGCAGATTAAGCGTCGTGCATTGCTTGTTGCCCATCTGGCCGGCCATTTTCTTGCCCTTGAACACCTTGCCCGGGTCCTGGCACTGACCGGTAGAGCCGTGGCTTCTGTGTGAGATGGAGACGCCATGGGTTGCCCGCAAACCTTTAAAACCATGCCGCTTCATGGCGCCGGCAAAGCCCTTGCCGATGGAAATACCGGTCACATCCACAAACTGACCTTCGAAATAATGGTCGGTGATAAGCTCCTCACCTACATCGATGAGGTTTTCAGGGCTTACCCGGAATTCCATCACTTTGCGCTTCGGTTCCACTTTGGCCACGGCGAAGTGGCCGCGTTCAGCCCGGCTGACATTCTTGACCTTGGCCGTGCCTGCGCCAAGCTGCACCGCAGTGTAGCCATGCTTATCCTGCGTGCGCTGGCCAACAACCTCACACTTGTCAAGTTTGAGCACCGTCACTGGAATATGTTCCCCGGCATCGGTGAAGATGCGGGTCATTCCAACTTTTCGTGCAATCACGCCAGAGCGCATCGCTTCACTCTCCAATTTCGCTTAAAGCCAGCCGTTTACAGTTTAATTTCCACATCCACACCCGCGGCGAGATCGAGCTTCATCAGCGCGTCCACCGTTTGCGG
>CAYOEI010000182.1:0-4158 GCA_964402825.1 uncultured Hyphomicrobiaceae bacterium | reverse complement strand
TCGGTTTGACCCGCTCGATGGCTTCAAGCGTTTCTTCGAGGCTGAAATGGCTGGGATGCGGTGTATAGCGCAGACGGGTGGGATAGTCGCCGGTAAAGCAGTGATCGGTGAATTGCGGCACTTCGTCATTGCGGCTGTCATGGCCCATGGCTTTGTAAATTCCTTCAACGGAAAGGAATGCCAGCGTGCCCGCGCCGATATATTCGCACATGCCCTTCAGGTCGTGAGTGGCGGCCAGGAGTTTTTCCTGATCCGGCGTGTCGATGCCATAAAAATCGGGATGGGTGATCGGCGGGCTGGCAATTCGCATATGCACTTCGCTCGCGCCCGCTTCATACATCATCTGCACCAGTTTCACCGATGTGGTGCCGCGCACGATGCTGTCGTCGATCATCATGACGCGCTTACCTTCAATGACGGAACGCGTTGCGCTGTGCTTCAGGCGTACGCCGAGTGCGCGGATCTGTTGCTCGGGCTCGATGAAGGTGCGGCCAACATAGTGATTTCTGATGATGCCGAGTTCAAATGGAACGCCGGATTCCTTCGCATAGCCGATCGCGGCCGGAACGCCCGAATCGGGAACCGGAACGATGACATCGACATCGACGTGAGATTCGCGCGCGAGCTGCATGCCCATCTCTTTGCGCACGTCATAAACACTTCGCCCGCCTACGATTGAGTCGGGGCGGGAGAAATAAATATATTCGAAGATGCAGGGGCGTGCGGCTCTTTTCGGGAAGGGCCGATGGCTCTCAATCCCCTCCTTGGTGATGACCACCACTTCACCATTATCGATCTCACGCACAAATTTTGCGCCGATGATATCGAAGGCGCAGGTTTCCGAAGCCAGGACATAGGAGCCATCGAGTTGGCCCAGGACGAGCGGCCTGATGCCCAACGGGTCGCGCGCGCCGATCAGTTTTTTGTTGGTTAGTCCGACCAGCGCATAGCCGCCCTCGATTTGCAAAAGCGCGTCAATGAAGCGCTCGACGAACCGTCTCTTGGTGCTGCGGGCGACGAGATGGGTGATCACTTCGGTGTCCGAAGTGGACTGGAAGATTGCCCCTTTCTTGATGAGACGCTTGCGCATGCTCAGCGCATTGGTGAGGTTGCCATTGTGGCAAAGGGCAAACCCGCCGACATCGAGATCAGAAAACAGAGGCTGGATATTGCGCGCAATCGTATCGCCGGTGGTCGAATAACGAACGTGGCCGATGGAATAGCGTCCCTTCAGGCGATCGATGACCACCTGCTTGGTAAAATGATCGCCGACAAGGCCCATACGGCGTTCGGAGTGATAATGCGTGCCGTCAAACGAGACAATACCGGCAGCTTCCTGCCCGCGGTGCTGCAAGGCATGCAGGCCAAGAGCGGTCAGAGCGGCGGCGTCATCATGGTTAAAGACACCAAACACGCCGCAGGCAACCCGCAGGCCTGTCTTGTCCGTTATGGAGGTTTCGTGCCTGGCTGACTGTTGCTGCACGCTCATGGCTCTCTTTATTGTCCAGCCGCAGTATGACCCAGCTTGGGCATATTGGCTACTCTTACTCCATCCATGAGATTTGAGCGCTGATCCGGGTTGGCCGGCGTCGCGGGTGTTGCAGGCGTGGCCGGCTGCTCCGGTGAGGCGGCGCCCGGTAGCCGGGTGGTAGAGGGTGGTGGCGTAGTTTCGGTATCCCGCTTGATCCCCGGTATGGCCGAAGCGGGGTCTTCGGGCAGTAATGAGACAATGCCTGCGCCGGTGCGTTTCAGGATTGGCAGCGAGCGCGCATCACGGATCCACTGGGGCTGCGTGTCTTCAGGCACCAGCCATGTGAAGAACAGATAGGCGATTACCACCAGGACAAGACCGCGCGCCAGCCCGAATACAAAACCGAGCGTCCGGTCGAGCGCACCGATGCGGCTGTCGAGAACGCCGTCTGAAATCCTGACGGTGATAAGGCTGACGACGATCAGAACCACGAGGAAAATACCGCCGGCCAGTACGGCATCGGAGAGCAGGGCAGGTTCGATATAGTTTTGCGCCTCAGCCTGATATTTGGGGAAAAAGTATAATGTAGCAACCGCGGCCACGGCCCATGACAGGATCGAGAGGACTTCGCGTGTGAGACCGCGCAGCATGGCTAGAAAGCCTGAAATGAGCATGATCGATGCGAGAATAATATCAAGCCAGGAAATCGGCATGTACTGAGTCCTTTTTCGAAGAGCGCTCTTTTAACATGAATCCACGTTATTAGGCGGTTGTGACCGGTAATGGCAACAGGCAGCTTTGCTCAACCCACAATGAACTTGCCATGCTGGCTAAAGATTTCTCTCAGTTGCCCTGCGCCGGGGCAAGTTTTGCGGTCAGTTCCGACAAATGCGCTATTGGGTCCAGCTTCAGCGGCGACCCTTCAGCATCGGAACCATGTTTGTCCGGAACCGCCCCGCCGGTAAAGCCAAGCTTTTCGGCTTCTTTTAGACGAGCCGCCATATGACCGACCGGGCGGATGGCGCCAGACAGGCTTACTTCACCGAAATAGATATTACTTGCTGGTAACGCAACACCAGAAAAAGACGAAACGAGGGCAGCGGCGGCTGCAAGATCGGCCGCTGGGTCTGAAATCCTCAGGCCACCGGCAACATTCAGATACACATCATGTGTCCCAAGAGAAAGAGCGCAGCGTGTGTCGAGGACCGCGAGCACCATGGCCAGACGGCTCGAATCCCACCCCACGACCGCACGCCGGGGCGTGCCGAGCGGTGAAGGGGCAACCAGGGCCTGGATTTCCACGAGAATGGGCCTCGTCCCCTCCATACCGGCAAAAACGGCGGCGCCGGGGCTCACATTATCCCGCTCGCCCAGAAACAGCTCGGAAGGATTGGTGACCTGGCGTAAACCATCGCCGCGCATTTCGAACACGCCGATTTCATCGGCTGGCCCGAAGCGGTTTTTGACCGCCCGCAGGATGCGGTATTGATGCGCGCCATCGCCTTCGAAATAGAGCACGGTATCGACCATATGTTCGACCACCTTCGGACCCGCGATTTGCCCGTCCTTGGTCACGTGGCCAACCAGAACGATCGAGGAGCCTGAGCGCTTGGCATGGCGCACAAGAGCCTGGGCGCAGGCGCGCACCTGCGAAACCGTTCCTGGGGCGGATTCGAGCTGATCTGTCCAGAGCGTCTGAATTGAATCGATGATAACGAGATCGGGCTTTTTATCGCATTCACCCAAAGTCTTGAGAATATGCGCAAGGCCTGTTTCAGCCGCCAGTCCGACGGGCGAGGAGGACACGCCCAGCCGTTCAGCGCGCAGGCGCACCTGGGCCGCGGATTCTTCGCCGGAGAAATAAACGGTGCTGTGGCCGGCATTGGAGAGTTCTGCCGCTGCTTGCAGCAGGAGTGTGGATTTGCCTATGCCCGGGTCACCGCCCACCAGTATGGCGGAACCGGGCACCAGCCCGCCACCGATCACGCGGTCCAGTTCATCGAGACCAGTGGAGATGCGCGGCATGTCAGGCACCTTGGTATTCAGGGACTGAAGCGCAACGACCTTGCCGCCACGCACCCCCTTGCCCGGGCCGCCTTCACCCGTGACCTCCTCCACCAGCGTATTCCAGGCGCCGCATCCAGGGCATTTTCCTGCCCATAATGCGCTGCTCACGCCGCAGTCCTGGCATACATAGGCTGTGGTGGATTTTGCCATGCTGTCTGATCCTCAACTGGCCCTATGCTGTATCGCCGCCGGTATAGATGCGCTGCGCCCGCGAAGAGAGGCTTGTGAGTATTTCATACCCGATCGTACCGGCTGGTTCAGCCAGATCGTCAATGCTGACATGCGGCCCCAGTATTTCCGCCCATGCGCCGCGCCGTGCCAGTTCCGCTGGTATATCGCTCACATCAAGTGTGATCAAATCCATGGATACCCGGCCGAGGACCGGCGCCGCATGCCCGCCAATATAGGCGGTAAAGCCCGGGTGGCCATCATGCGCTCCAAGGCAGCGCAAGACGCCATCCGCATAGCCGATTGAAAGCGTTGCGATGCGTGTCGGGCGGGTGAGTGTTTGTGCGGCTCCGTAGCCGACGCTGCTCCCTGCTTCAGCATCATGTATCTGCACGATGCGGGCCTCAAGACACACAACTCTTTGCAGCGGCTCGCCTCCCTCAATCGCCTTG
>CAYOEI010000181.1:0-2590 GCA_964402825.1 uncultured Hyphomicrobiaceae bacterium | reverse complement strand
ATCCCGTTTCTGTCCCATCTTCGCTCCTTGAGGGGCTACGATGTCCCAGAAACTACCCTTACTGATTCACGCCAATCTGTCCGACAGGTCCTGACGGGGAACACAAGCGTCAATATGCCGAGCCCGACACTTACGGCGACTTGTCAGCTGAGATTGCTCCGCCGAAGCTCATTTTTAACCCCCACGACGGAATCGCTCCTTTTTGGATGCTGGCGAACGACTACAACGTAAAATCAATCGCCGAAGTCTAATGGGCTGTACAGAGCGCAATCAATTGATCAAACAAAACACGCTAGGTGAATTGAAACCATTGTGACCAATTTATTTGGCAAGTGCAGCCGAGAATGTGTTGCTACGCCGAGGCCTCCTCAATTTCCAACGATCCAAACCTTATTCGTTGCATCGACCTACATAACCCCAGAAAGCCCCCCTCTTTCAGAAAACAATCACTCTTGACGCTCCTGAAACTGCAGTTTGTAGAGGCGGGCATAGCGATCACCGCGGCCTAAGAGGTCTTTGTGCGTTCCCGATTCCACGATCCGGCCACCTTCGACAACATGAATGCGTTGAGCTCGCAGAACGGTTGCAAACCGATGGGCGATCACGATCGTCGTGCGCCCCTGCATCAACTCAGCCAACGACTCTTGTATCTTATGCTCGGTTTCACTGTCGAGGGCGGAAGATGGCTCATCTAATAGTAGGATCGGAGCGTCCCTTAAGAACGCACGCGCGATTGAAATCCTCTGACGCTGACCGCCAGACAACAAGTTGCCAAGTTCGCCCACGGATGTGTCATATCCCGACGGTAGCTCTTGGATGAACTCATCCGCACAAGCTGCCCGTGCGGCAGCCCGCAGCTCGTCATCGCTCGCATCCGGCCTGGCTGCGAGGATGTTTTCACGGATGGTGCCTTCAAATAGAAAGACGTCTTGGCTGACGAACGCAATACTGCGTCGCCATGAAGCCAATGCGGTCGCATCAATCGATTGGCCGTCGATTAAGATGTTGCCGGTATCAGGTCTCCAAAAGCCTTGCAGCAAGCTAAATATTGTTGTTTTGCCACCGCCAGAACGGCCCACTAATGCGGTCATCTCGCCAGCCTCAGCCGAAAATGAGATGTCGCGCAAAACAGCCTTCCCAGGGGAATAGGCGAAACTGACACGATCGAAACGGACCTGGCCTTTCTCGACACGGAGCGGAGAGCCCAGGGCCTCTTTAGACTCGGCTATCGGAGTATCAAGAATCTCGAACATTAGTCCGACTTTGACTGCGAGTGTTTTCATCTGGAGATGGATTCGGGTGAGGCGACGTGCTGGTTCGGCAGCGAGCAACAGTGCTGTGATAAATGCAATGATGTGACCTGGGGTCTCGATCCCCAACGTTGCCTGCCAGCCGGCGTAGGCAATGACACCTGCGATGGAAATCCCGCCTAGTACTTCGATCAACGGGTTTACGCCAGCACGCACCTTGGCAATATGGTTGGCCACTTTCTGCATTGTCTCGGTGGCGGCAAACATTCGGCGGCTCAGCAAGCCCTCAAGCTGGAACGACTTCATAACTTGAGCGCCCTGCGACGTTTCCTGGATAACGCCAATGATTACTGTTGCCGCGCTTGCTTCTTGCTTGGCCCCGTTTCTTAGGGTCTGACCCATTTTATGGACCATCAAGGCAGCGAGCGGTCCGGCAATGAGTACGGTGATGGACAGTACCGGATCCTGGATCACCATGACGGCGATTAGGCCGACAAGTGTGAACAGGTCACGACCAACGCTCACCGCTACTAAATCGAGCATCTCGCGCGCTGCTCCGGCGCCCCTCGAGAACCGCATGATCAGGTCTTTTGATGGGCGTTTGTGGAAGAATGTTAAGTTCATCTGCAAGAGATGATCGTAGATCTTCTTCTGATATTCGGCGACCAGGCGATTGCCGATGCGTCTTAGCCAAACTTCTTGAAAATAGGTTGCTAGCCCCTTCACTAGAAAAATTATCGCGACTACAGCCGGCAGCCAAACCATGGCTGATTGATCGCGGCGAACGAAGATATCGTTCACAACATCCTTCATGATCCAGGCGGTGAGGGCTGTTGCACCGGAAGCGATCAACATCAACAGCAATGCAGCCGCATAGCGACCCGCGTACTCCCGCCAGCGCTCGCGGACGAGGCGTTGTATTACCTGCAAGGAGGATGATGCATCAGTGCGAGAGGTTGGCTTCGACCGCTGTTCTCCCGGCGCACGCGACCCTACGATGTCGAGCAAGAATCACTCCCCCTGTGCAATGACGCGGCAATGGCTTCCAAAATGCAGCTTGCGACTTAGGCTGTCGTTTCGGTCGTCGCGAGATATGTAATTAGCCACTACACGTTTGTGCGACGGATCCCGAAATTGCCACAAAATCTTGCGACAGGTGCGACAGTTGCCTGTGGCAAAATTGAGGCAGTCACTTCAAAGTTGTGCCAAATATAATATGTCGATTGACTGCGGTCAGCCACTGCGGCAGATGAATGATAATCATTTTTCGTATGGGTGTAAAAAGTGCTGAGTACTACCCCAGTTCGCGGACTTACGCACGCGCGTCGATTGGCTGTAAG
>CAYOEI010000180.1:0-6099 GCA_964402825.1 uncultured Hyphomicrobiaceae bacterium | reverse complement strand
AGACAAACAAAAACCGGTCCCCAAAAGCCGAACCAAAAGGAAAAACAAAACCAGTCCTCAAATAGCGCAGCGGTAGGGCAAACATAACCAGTCCGGACTCATATAGTGTCTATTGGGCCGGATTAGTATAAACCTCAGCGTTGCTGTAGCGCTCACCCAGGAAGTTTTTGGAGCACAAGCCCATGAGTGATATGAAGCTGGCCGTTATGGGGGCCGGGGGCCGGATGGGCCTTGAGTTAATCCGCGCCGTTCACGAGAGCGACGGCTGTGTGGTTGCCGGGGGGACTGAAGCATCTGGATCCGATGCCGTGGGCCAGGATATTGGAGAGCTGGCGGGGGTTGGCGCGCTTGGCGTCACGGTCACCGATCAACCGCTGGAGTTATTCACCCGCATCGACGGAATTCTGGATTTTACCCTGCCCGCGGCGTCCATTGCCTTTGTGGAGCTGGCCGCCCAGGCGCGCATTGTGCACATCATTGGAACGACCGGATTTTCCAGCGAGGATGAGACAAAAATTGAGGCGGCGGCCCGGCATGCCACTATCGTCAAGGCTGGCAATATGAGCCTTGGCGTCAACCTTCTCACCGCCCTGACTAAAAAAATTGCTCAGGCGCTGGATGAAGATTTCGACATCGAAGTGCTGGAAATGCACCATCGGCATAAGGTGGATGCCCCTTCGGGCACCGCACTGATGCTGGGCGAAGCGGCGGCGGCAGGGCGTAAGATCGATCTCGATTCCCGTTCGGTGCGCAGCCGTGATGGGCATACGGGCGCGCGCAATCGCGGCGATATCGGCTTTGCAACGCTGCGCGGCGGCTCCGTGGTCGGCGAGCACACGGTTATTTTCGCCGCCGACGGAGAACGGGTGGAAATTACCCACAAGGCCGCCGACCGGGGCATTTTTGCGCGCGGCGCCATAAAGGGCGCATTGTGGGCAAAAGACAAATCGCCGGGGCTGTATTCAATGGCGGATGTGCTGGGACTTTAGGTTCTCTTCCAGGGACAAAGAAACATGGACAATGTACTGGTGCTGGTGCGCCACGGACAAAGCGAGTGGAATGCCAAAAACCTGTTCACCGGATGGAAGGATGTCGATCTCACGCAGCAGGGCATCGCCGAGGCGCGCAGCGCGGGCGAAATGCTCAAAACGGCCGAGTACCGTTTCGATATCGCGTTTACGAGCGATCTGATCCGGGCGCAAAAAACGCTGACCCTTCTCCTCGAAGAGCTTGGCCAGAGCGATCTTGAAACCATCCGCGATATCGCGCTGAACGAGCGCGACTATGGCGATCTCGTTGGCCTCAACAAGGATGACGCCCGCAAGAAATGGGGCGATGAACAGGTGCATATCTGGCGGCGTTCATACGATACCCCGCCGCCGGGCGGCGAAAGCCTGAAGGACACCGCGGAGCGTACACTGCCCTATTTTGAAGCCGCCATCATGCCGGAAGTTCTGGCGGGAAAAAACGTCATCATATCCGCCCACGGAAATTCGTTGCGCGCGATCATCATGAAACTGGACTCTCTTTCAAAAGATGAGGTCACCCAGCTCAACCTCGACACCGGTGTGCCGATCATCTACCGGTTCAATGAAGATGGAAGCGTTATGGAAAAGCGCGATATGGCCAAGACTCCGGCCTGACCAATCTTCTCCGATCTCTACCTCGCACGGGCGCAGGGTTTTAATTAAACGGATCCTGACCCTAATCGCACGCTGCCAGCCGGCCCGCTTCCCATCCGATAATCGCCTGCTTGCGGGTCACCCCCCAGTGATAGCCGCCAAGACCGCCATCCTTGCGCAGCACCCGGTGGCACGGCACCACGAATGAGATTGGGTTGCGCCCAACCGCCGACCCCACCGCGCGCGCCGCAGCCCGGGTGCACACATGGTTTGCCAGATCGGAATAGGTGATGGCCTGGCCCATGGGCAGCTTCAGCAGGGCGTCCCACACCCGCACCTCGAAATCGGTGCCGATGAGGACGATCTTCAGCGGGCTGGATTTGCGCCACAATTCCGGCGTGAAAATACGCGTGGCGTAACGCGCGGTGCGCTCTGGTTCGTGGGTGTAGGTTGCTGCCGGCCAGCGCCGCATCATGTCTTCAAGGATTGCGCTCTCCTGCTCCTCATCATCGGCAAAGGCCAGACCGGCGACGCCGCGCTCCGTCGCCATGATGAGGGCATTGCCAAAAGGTGAAGAATGATAACCCCAAACTATCTCAAGGCCTTCGCCACGGCGCTTATAGTCGCCCGGCGTCATCGCTTCATGATCGACGAAAAGATCGTGCAGCCGGCCAGGGCCCGACAGGCCAACCTCCAGCGAAGCATCAAGAATGCTGGCCGACCCATGGAGCAGATCACGCGCATGATCGAGAGTAATCGCCTGTACGAATTCCTTCGGGCTGATGCCGGCCCAGCGGGTGAAAAGCCGTTGAAAATGCGCCGCGCTTAAACCCGCATCAGACGCGATCTCTTCCAGATCAGGCTGCTGACGCCAGTGATCGGAAATAAAGGATATGGCGCGGCGGACACGGGCATAATCCTCGTCCCAGCGCGATATTTGTTTGTGTGCTGTCATGGTCGCAAAGCTTTAGCCCACCCAATGGAGGCGCGCGACCCGATTCTTGCG
Organism: uncultured Hyphomicrobiaceae bacterium; assembly: GCA_964402825.1. Classification (GTDB taxonomy): domain Bacteria; phylum Pseudomonadota; class Alphaproteobacteria; order Rhizobiales; family Methyloligellaceae; genus UBA2767. The sequence continues at coordinate 3,471 of CAYOEI010000180.1, read as the reverse complement.
CGCAGGATATTCAGACCGCTACGGAATTGCGGCTTGCATGCAGCTCCTGCTCAAGCGCCGCCGCGAAATCCTGCCTCTCATTCTCACTGAGGAACGCGCCAAGCACCAGCCTGCGCCCATGCGACCCGATGCGAAGCTGGCTGGCGCGTCCGTGACGCAATGCCAGTTCGATCCGCGCCCAGTAAGCATTAAAAGTCCAGCTTTTCGAGCGCCCGGCAGCGTTGACCTTGATAACGGTGAGCTTGCCGCCGGATATCGACACCCGCTCATAGGCGCGCGCGGCGCGGTAGTTGATCTTGAACGCATAATAGATGGCCAGGACATCAAGGCAGAAAAAGCCGAATACGGGCCATGCTCCCACCAGCAAAAATGACATCCCGGCGATGAAACTGATCACGCCAATAACGGACATAAGAACAAGAAATCCGCGCGGTGAGAGCGAGCGGTGCGGCGTCAAAAGGGCGGAAAATTCATCTCCCATGCTTCCGCCCACTTGTGATGTGGCCCCATTGTGGTCCATAGGTTGCTCCTCATGGGCGCCGCGCCGCGCCAAAAACCTTAGCCGCTAAAGAACCAGATATGGCTCCAAAATCCAAGCCCCCGTCGCCGCGAAAGGGCCAGGCAAAACGTCTCAAGCAAGACGCGGTAAGTGAAATATTCCGCCGCCTGCGCAAAATCGAGCCTGAGCCCAAAAGCGATCTTGAATATGTAAATACCTTCACGCTCCTGGTGGCCGTTGTCCTGTCGGCTCAAGCCACCGATGCGGGGGTCAACAAGGCCACGCGGGATTTGTTTAAACGCGCCGATACGCCGAAAAAGATGATTCAACTTGGTGAGGACAAGCTTCGCGACGCCATCCGGACAATCGGGCTTTACCGCAACAAGGCCAAGAATGTAATCGGGCTAAGCCGGGATTTGCAGGAGCATCATGGCGGCAAGGTCCCGCGCACCCGCGAGGCCCTCGAAGCACTCCCCGGCGTCGGGCGCAAGACGGCTAATGTTGTGCTCAATGTCGCCTTCGGCGAGCCGACCATGGCCGTGGACACGCATATCTTCCGCATCTCGAACAGAACCGGGATGGCGCCGGGCAAAAACCCGCTTGAGGTGGAAAAAGGCCTGCTTGAGGTCGTGCCGGATGAATTTGGCTTACACGCCCATCACTGGCTCATCCTGCACGGGCGCTATGTGTGCAAGGCGCGAAAACCCGAATGCGAGAGTTGCGTCATTTCCGATCTGTGTCTGTATGACGCGAAAAGCGTGGCGGCCTAAACCGCCACCACGCTATGTGACGCTCAGGAACACGGCAATGACTCGCGGACCCGCCAGGAAATGTCACTCCGTGTCATGCCCATATCTTTGAGAACAATGTTGCTCAGGCCCCGGAGCTGTTGTTCCGCGCGGCGCTGAATATGCCGGCATTTCATTTTTTTTATCCCTCTGCGAGACCATGACAGGATAGCTCCCGCCATAATGCCCAGCCCAGTGCGAAAAGCTTGTGCCCGAATTTTGCGAGCACGTAAAATGTAGGGCTGGTATTCAGGTGACATTGATTTATATGAATCCAACATGGCAATACTCCTTGACTAATGAATGAGTTTTTCTCACTCTTCGTTGTCTAGATAATTGGCTTATCAGTTGAATTTTACAAACGATCCTTTTTCACCTTATAGATGAGAATTACTACGGTATAATTTATGACCAGACGCCTGCCGCCATTGAATGCGCTGCGCGCTTTTGAAGCATCCGCCAGACATCTGAGCTTTGCCAGGGCAGCAGATGAGCTGGGGGTTACCGCTTCGGCTGTCTCTCACCAGATCAAGCAATTAGAGGAAATACTTGGGACTGCATTGTTCGTGCGCATGACACGCCAGATCGCCCTGACGGAGGCGGGGCGCACCGGATTGCCTTTCCTTACCCAGGCATTCGAGTCGATGGCGGAAGCCGTGGCGCGGCTGGGCGGCCAGAAAAAGAGCCGCGTGTTGACCGTTAGCGTTGTTCCATCTTTTGCTTCTAAATGGCTGGTGCCGAATATCGAGGATTTCAGAAAACTTTACCCGGACATCGATGTTCGCATTTCAGCCAATCACGATCTTGTGGATTTTCGAACCGATGATGTCGATGTTGGCATTCGCTATGGCGCCGGCGCCTATCCTGGGCTGAACCTCGATACTTTATTCATGGAGCAATATGCGCCTCTCTGCAGTCCGGACCTGCTCTCAGGGCCGCATGCCTTGCTCAACCCCGCCGATCTTGTGCATCACACTTTTCTGCACGATGATTCTGCTCACCTGAATGAACCAGGTCCCGATTGGCGCATGTGGTTGAAACTGGCAGGGCTTGGAGAAATCGACGCGGACCGCGGACCACATTTCAGTTTTGGCGACCACGCCCTCCAGGCTGCTATTGAAGGTCAGGGCGTTCTTCTGGGCCGGTTATGCCTGGCGCGGGCTGACATCGAAGCCGGCCGGCTTGTGCGACCATTCTGCGAATCGATACCAGCAAATCTAGGGTATTTTCTCGTCCGCCCCAAAGGCCGTACCGAGAGTGAAAAAGTATCGGCTTTTCGTGATTGGCTGCTGAAAAAAATCAAACACCAAAATAGACCGAAGCCAAAAGCCTAACACCTTGCCACTCCAACCGCCTTGCCTATAGTGCTCGCCAAGTGACCAGATCATTATCTGCGGGCAGTAGGGGCATTCAATGACAGATACAAAATTCGACGTGGTCGGTATTGGCAACGCCATCGTCGATATTATTGCGCGTTGTGACGAGGCGTTTCTCTCAAATCACGGCATGGAAAAAGGCTTCATGCAGCTGATCTCCGCTGAGCAAGCAGACACCCTTTATGGCGATGTGGGAACTGCGATAGAACAGTCCGGCGGCTCGGCCGCCAACACCTGCGCCGGGATCGCCTCGTTTGGCGGAAAATGCGCCTTCATCGGGCGCGTGGCGGGCGACCAGTTCGGCACTGTGTTCGCCCACGATATCCGCGCCATCGGGGTGGCCTATGACACGCCCAGCTCGGACGCAGGGCTGCCCACCGCGCGCTGTCTGGTGCTGGTGACGCCGGACGGCGAGCGCACCATGAACACATTTCTTGGCGCCAGCACGCAGCTTGGTGCGAGCGATATGGATGGCGATCGCATCGCCTCGGCGCAAGTAACCTATCTGGAGGGCTATCTGTTCGACAAGGATGAAGCAAAAGCCGCCTTCCATGAGGCCGCGAATCTCGCCCGCGCGGCGGGGAGAAAAGTAGCGCTGACCTTGTCCGATGCCTTTTGCGTCGACCGCCACCGGGATGATTTTTTGAGTTTTGTGCGCGGCGGTGTCGATATTCTGTTCGCCAATGAAAGCGAGATCACATCGCTGTATCAGATGAATTCCTTCGACGACGCCGCGGGCGCGATGCGCGCTGAATGCGAAATCGCCGTGCTGACGCGCTCTGAAGCCGGCGCGGTGATCATTTCCGGC
>CAYOEI010000179.1:0-5586 GCA_964402825.1 uncultured Hyphomicrobiaceae bacterium | reverse complement strand
TTTCAAGGCATGAAGTTCAATTCGATGCATATTCGGGAAGCGGCAGCGCTTCGGGGCCGATTAAGGTTTCATACAGGACGTTTGTAGCTCAAGGGCCCGAATGTGGTGACTGGTCTGATAATCTTGCCCGTGATCCAAAGAACCTTCCTTACCGGAATTTTGGATGTGCAATGCAACATAATCTCGCGGCGATGGTCGCAAATCCGAGGGATCTTATCGAGCCGCGAGGCATGACGCCGCGCGATAGCCAGCGCCGCGACGTGATTATGGACAAGTATATAAGAGGCGATACGACCGTTGCCAACAAGTCTAAGGACGAGAGGGCAAAGGTAAGTGAAGTTAAAGGAGGCGGCAGTTGAGTGAGTTAGCGCACGATCCTGATCAGCTTAAGCCAAATGCCGAAGAGCCTTCCGGGCAGCAACCTGGTGAGCTGGGTAATCAGTCGGGGGCTGGGCAAGCGCCTGACCTGCAGGACCCTTTGCCTCCGGCGCCGGATATCCTTTCTGGAGATCCGGAATACTCCCATGGCGTTCCCGGACAGATTGCTGGCGATGAGGCACAGATGCAGGACGCAAGTGCGAATATGGCGCCTGTATCTGGGCCCGAATCTGGTGAAGGGATGGTTGCTCAGGAACCGCAAACCGCCAATCGGACTGCTGCTGCGCAGCCTCTCACATCATCGGATGTGACCGCGCGGCCGCTTCCACGCATCAATATCCAGGCGTTCTGCGAAGATCAGAACACCGTAAATATCCTGCAGCAGGCGAGTCAGGACCGGCGTCTGTCCAAGACCCATTTCAGCGTGCAGATGGGCGGGCTTGATGCCGCTTCACATTATTATCGCGATGCGCCGACACCCAATCTCATCATCATTGAATCGATGCAGGAGCGCGATGCGATGCTGATGGACCTGGACCGCCTGGCATCAGTTTGCGATGCGGGCACCAAGGTTATCGTTGTTGGTCACGTCAATGACGTTTTTCTCTACCGAGAGCTGCTGCAACGCGGGGTCTCGGAATATATGGTCATGCCGCTCACGGTCTCGCAGGTTATGGAAAGTCTCTCCAACCTCTACAATGATCCATCATCGGGGCCGCTTGGACAAGTCATCGCCTTTGTGGGTGCGAAAGGTGGCGTTGGCTCAAGCGCCATCTGCCACAATACCGCATGGGTTATCTCGCAGCAGGTCCAGAGTGAGGTGGTAATTGCCGATATGGACCTGCCCTTCGGGACTGCCGGTCTCGACTTCAATCAGGACCCGGTGCAGGGTATTGCTGATGCGCTGCTTTCCCCCGAGCGTCTCGATGAGGTTTTACTCGACCGTTTATTGTCACGCTGCTCTGACTATCTCAGCCTTTTTGCCGCGCCAGGTACTCTCGACAGGCCTTACGATCTGGGTTCAGGCGCGTGCGAAACCGTAGTCGACGTTCTTCGTTCGAATATCCCGTATATTGCCGTTGATGTTCCGCATATGTGGACGGAGTGGTCACAACGGATGCTGGTACAGGCTGACCGGGTGGTAATCACGGCGCTTCCGGACCTCGCCAATTTGAGAAACACCAAAAATCTTATCGAAAAACTATCCGCGGAACGGCCCAACGATTTGCCGCCGTTGCTGGTTCTCAATCAGGTCAATACGCCAAAACGACCGGAAATCAGCGTCAAGGAATTTGCCGGTGCTCTGAATTGCGAACCTTTCGCTGTGATTGACTTCGACCCTCAGTTGTTCGGAACCGCAACAAATAACGGCCAGATGATTGAGGAACTCTCGCCAAAGTCTAAGGCGGCGGAAAACTTCCGGGCTATGGCGATGAGCCTAACCGGCAGGATCGATGAAAAGAGCGCCTCAAAATCCTTTTTGGCTCCGATTCTCAGCCGGTTGCGCCTGAAGAAATCTGGAAAGAAGTAAATTATGTTTGGGAAAAGAGGCACGCCAGGCGAAGCGGAGATTTCTCCACGGCCGCCGCAGCCAGAGCTCGAAGCGCCTCCTCCGGTGCCGGGCCCGGATGCCGTTGGTTCAGGCCTGACGGGTGAAGAACCTGTTGCACCAATTCCCGAGCAATCATCTTTCGAGCAAACACCTTCCGAGCCCTCTGGCCTGCCCGAAGAGCCGGGCGCACCCCTGGTTCAGCAACCTGCTGCTCCCGAACCGCCGTCCGCGCTGCCGCCTGCGGCGCCTCAGCCGCCAGAGCTGCCAGAGCAGCAAGCGGCCGTGGAAACATCTTTCCAGGCGCGATCAGAGGAATATTACGACGTCAAAACGACTGTATTCAATGCGCTCATTGATACGATCGACCTGACACAACTGGCGCGGCTCGAGGCCAAAGCGGCGCGTGAAGAAATCCGCGATATCGTTTCCGAGATCGTGGCCATCAAAAATGTGGTGATGAGTATCGCTGAGCAGGAGGAGCTGCTTGAGGATATTTGTAACGACGTTTTGGGTTACGGGCCGCTGGAGCCGTTGCTCGCACGCGATGACATCTCCGACATCATGGTCAATGGCGCCGACTCCACTTACATCGAAGTAGATGGCTTGATTCAGGTTGCCCCCATCCGGTTTGCGGACAATGGGCAGCTCATGAATATCTGCCAGAGGATCGTCAGCCAGGTTGGCCGGCGCGTGGATGAATCGAGCCCGATATGCGACGCGCGTCTTCCCGATGGCAGTCGCGTCAACGTCATCGCGCCGCCCCTGTCGCTCGATGGCCCCACGCTGACGATCAGAAAATTTAAGAAAGACCGTCTGACGCTGGATCAGTTGCTCCAGTTCGGGTCGATTAACCAGGTTGGGCACACATTGCTGTCAATCATCGGCCGGGTGCGCTGCAACATCGTTATCTCAGGTGGCACCGGTTCGGGAAAGACCACATTGCTCAACTGCCTTACTGGTTATATCGATGAGGAAGAGCGCATTATTACCTGTGAGGATTCAGCGGAGCTTCAGCTTCAGCAGCCTCATGTGGTGCGCCTCGAAACACGCCCTCCGAACATTGAAGGAGAGGGTGAGGTGACGATGCGGGATCTGGTGAGAAACTGTCTGCGTATGCGGCCTGATCGCATCATAGTCGGCGAGGTGCGCGGCGCCGAAGCCTTCGATCTTCTGCAAGCGATGAATACGGGCCATGACGGCTCAATGGGTACCTTGCATTCCAATTCTCCGCGCGAATGCTTGTCTCGCCTGGAGAGCATGATCCTGATGGGCGGATATAATTTGCCGAGCAGAACAATCCGGGAAATGCTTGTCTCTTCAATTGATGTGATTGTTCAGGCTTCTCGCATGCGCGATGGAAGCCGCAAAATTACGCATGTAACGGAAGTGCTGGGGCTGGAGGGCGACGTCATCACGCTCCAGGACATCTACATCCATGAAATTCTGGGTGAAGATGCCAACGGCAAGATCATGGGTCGTCACCGCACCACCGGAATTGCCAGACCAAAATTCTGGGATCGTGCAGAATATTACAAAGAAGATGCGCGTCTTTCCGAGGCTCTTGCCTCGGGAGAGGTCAACGACGAGAGCGGCAGACCGCTGGGAGAGAATTTTGGTTGATCCCGAACTTGTCAGAATTTCCGTAATCGTTCTTGCCGCTCTCAGCTTCGGCGGCATTGTCTATGTCGTCGTCATGCCATTCCTGTCCGACGAGCGCAAAGCCAGCAAGCGGATTGCCTCGATATCTCAAGGCCAGGCAAGAGTGTCACGCCAGGGGGGTGTTCCTGAATCAGTCAATATGCGCAAGAAGCAGGTGCAGGACACACTCAAGGAACTGGAAGCCAAGCAGAAATCGAAAAAGAAGGTAACCTTGAAAGGCCGTCTCGCGCTGGCTGGACTCAATGTGCCGGTCAGCTCATTCTGGATCGCCAGCGCCATTTGCGCCATGGGTGTTGGGGGTGCGGTTTTTCTCTCCGGGTCCTCGGCGATTGTTTCCGGGCTGGCCATGGTGGCGGGAGGGCTTGGGTTCCCGCGCTGGTTGCTTGGTTTTCTTGCCAGGCGCCGCCAGAAAAAATTTCTGCTCGAATTCGTGAATGCTCTGGACATCATCGTGCGCGGCGTCAAATCGGGTTTGCCGCTCAATGATTGTTTGCGGATTATCGCCGAAGAGATGGTTGAGCCGGTAAAAAGCGAATTCGTTGAAGTTGTCGAGCAGCAGAGTATTGGGGTGCCGCTGTCGAAAGCCTTTGAGCGCATGTTTGAGCGCATGCCGCTTCAAGAGCTCAACTTCTTTTCAATCGTGATTGCGATCCAGCAGCAGACTGGCGGCAATCTGTCCGAGGCGCTCGAAAATCTCGCCAAGGTTTTGCGGGACAGGATGCGCTTGACGGCAAAGGTGCAAGCCTTCAGCGCCGAAGCAAAAGCATCGGCAGCTATTATCGCCTCACTCCCTATGCTGGTCATGATTGCGCTTTCAATCATGACTCCGGAATACACGAGCCTTTTGTGGACTGTGCCTCTTGGCAAGATGATGTTGATAGGGAGCGGTCTGTTGATGTCCTGCGGCGTTCTCATCATGAGGAAAATGATCAACTTCGATTACTGATCAAGAATGTGAGTGGCGATGTATGATTTTTTTTTACAGTTTACCGAACCGAAATTTCTGATCATGGTGCTGTCGGCCGTGGCTGCCTTCGCCACCGTCGCCACTTTTATGATGACTGCGCTCACTGGCGACAAGTTCGGCGTGAGAATGAAATACGTGTCGAGCGAACGCGAAAAGATGCGTGCCGAACGCCTGAAACAGCTTGCCGAGGACAATCGCCAGGCGCGTTTGCGCAATAAGCCCAAGGGCTTCATGAAACAGATTGTCGAGCAGCTCAATCTAAGCAAACTGCTCGAGACGGAGAGCACGCGCGAGAAGCTCAAAATGGCGGGTTTGCGCGGGCAGGCTCCGGTCGTCGCCTTCCTGTTCTTCAGGCTTGTTCTGCCGATCGTCACATTCGCCGGCACGATCGTTTATCTGTTTGTGTTGGGTGAAACCCAGCTGCCGCCTATTCTGCGTGTTGGGATCTCGCTAGGCGCTGCATATTTCGGCTTTTATATTCCCAACCTGTTCATAGCGAACATGATCCAGCGCCGGCAGAAGTCGATCAAACGCGCTTTCCCCGATGCGCTTGATCTTATGTTGATATGTGTCCAGGCGGGAACGTCGATTGAGGCGGCTTTCAACAAGGTGGCATCGGATATCGGCGTCCACTCGCTTGAGCTGGCCGAGGAGTTCTCTCTGACAACGGCCGAATTGTCCTATCTGCCGGACAGGCGCAAGGCATATGAGAATCTTGGGAAGAGAACGGGTTTGCCGGGCGTGAAGGCAGTCGGCACCGCTTTGATTCAGGCGGAGAGATATGGCACGTCCATTGGCACAGCCTTGCGTACAATGGCGGAAGAAAGTCGTGAGATGCGCATGGCGGAGGCGGAAAAGAAGGCGGCGAGCCTGCCGCCGAAGCTGACCGTGCCGATGATCGTATTTTTCTTGCCGGTGCTGTTCGTCGTTATCCTCGGCCCGGCCTATATCAAGGTCATGGCTGTTCGCGGCGGCTAGATACGCGCATCGCTTGCCGGGTTATCGGCCCGTGTATTCATCATCTCAGGCA
>CAYOEI010000178.1:0-3841 GCA_964402825.1 uncultured Hyphomicrobiaceae bacterium | reverse complement strand
CTCCGGGTAAACAAAGCACGCCTGGTTCGCTGCCACCTGTAGCCTCGCGGAGCTAAGCGCGAATGACCGCTATTGATGCTGTGGTCATTATCCCGTTGGACCGAAGGCCATTGATGCACAAACAATGGAAGTGGACCAATCAGTGGGGGCTGGTCACGACCATTGCTGCTTTGCTTGGAATATCCTCATCGATCAACCCTGGAGAATCATGTCCCTCGGCCTCAGAAAATGGACCTATGCATGCTAATCAACGCAGCTCAGTATTAATATTAAGCTGCAGAATACATTCTGCAGACCCCATTTCCGACTATGGTGAGCTCAATCGCAAATGATCCGCGGCTTTCATTTTCTGCGCTGAGAATGAGGGTTCATCACAATGGCTAACAGGTACAATTTCGACGTGTGCCGTGTTCTCGTTACCGGCGGCGCCGGATTTCTTGGCTCGCATTTGTGCGAACGCCTTGTGAAGGCCGGCAGCGAAGACGTGTATGGACGACAGGCCACTCCGTTGTAAACAAGCTTCTATGATCGTCACACAGTGAAACACACTCGCCAGATAATCGCGTTCTTTGAACGATCGGAAACTGAGGGCCGTCAGGAAGGTTTGCTGAAACAGTTCACGGACTTCTTGTTCGGTGCAACGGCGTACAAAAGCTACCTCTCAATCGCAGATCGAATTGTTATCTGCGGCACCAATTTTCTGACTCTGGTCATCGTAGGTCGCGTTTGCGGAATGGATGACCTTGGAATTTTTGTGCTCGCGTGGACGGTCCTCCTGGCGATCAATGTGATACAAGAGGCTTTTGTCCTGACGCCGTTCACCGTGTTTGTTGGCCAACTCAAGGAGGAGGAAACTCAAAAAGCCTATGCCGGTGCCACTCTAACATTACAGATGTTTTTGGCCGCGATGGCGATGGCCGTGGTCTTCGTTACCGCAACCATTATGACGAGTTTAGGAAGCGATTCAGTCATTCGTATTGCCAGCTGGTTTCTGTTGATCGCAATCCCAGCGGTCTCGATGCGGGAATATGCGCGACGGTTTATGTTTGCCAGACTTGCCGCTAGCCAGGTGTTGGCGCTGGACATGATCGTGGCTTTTGTTCAATTCGGGGGGATTGGATGGTTCTGGTATTACGGTTTGCTGTCACCGGGTTCGACCTTTTTGCTGATCGCTGTGGCAACCGGGTTGCCGGCAATCATATGGCTGATATTGAATCGTTCGTGCTTCAACATTGCGGAAAGAGCAGTCATTGCCGCTGAAACCCGACGTCATTGGTCGTTTGGACGCTGGGTCTGCGCGGGGCAAATGTCGAATATGGCGATTACACATGGCGTCGCCTGGTTGATCGCCGCTATGGCGGGAACGGCAGCCACTGGAATTTTCGCCGCCTGCAATTCGATCGTAATGGTGATCAATCCTCTGCTCTTTGGCATCGGAAGCATCTTGTTGCCTCGCTCCGCACAGGCCAACTATCAGCATGGCCGAAAGGAAGTCGGTCGGATCGTCTGGAAAACCACGATGCTTCTGACAATATCGGTGGGACTGCTAAGCTTGGCGGTCGCACTGCACGGTGAGTACCTGATCGGCGCCTTTTACTCACTTGAGTCGCTTGATGGCGTCCAGGAGATCGTACTCCTGTTGGCATTAGCGAAATTTCTCGGGGCATCCAGTTTTGCAATCGAAAATGGATTGATTGCTGTCAATCGTCCGGATGTCAATTTGACCGCTTCGATCGTTGGCTTGGTTATCACATTCTTCTTGGCCATCCTGTTGACTTCTTCATTCGGGATCATTGGAACGGCTATAGGAGTCTTGATCGGGACGCTGTTCAGTTCGCTTTATCAGATCGTGGCGTTCATAAGTTTGGTCGGAAGACCTGCTAATCCGGTCCGCACGCGTGCCGGCCCGGGACATTGAAGACCATCGGCAACGGCCTACGTGATCGTTCGATATGAAGATTCTTTTGTGCCACAATTTCTATCAGCGACCAGGTGGTGAGGACAAAGTCTTCGCTGACGAAGGAACACTGCTTGAATCTCGCGGCCATCACGTGATCCGTTACCAACGGCACAACGACGAAGTTAAATCCATGAGCAATATTGATGGCAAAATACCTTACGAAGCACTCAGAGAAAAGTTATGATCAACCATCAAAATGGTCTAGTCGCTTCGTCACTATTACACCAGCGGGGAATCCCGGTCTTCGTCCTGGGACGAACTTTCTATGAGGACTACCCCGGTGTTAGAAAGATCGAGTCAATGAATCAACTGTCCGCTGAGCTGTCACGCTTTGAGGCAACCGCGGACAGGTATCCCACCGAAGAGCTGATGAACCTTTACTTAAAGACCTGCTTGCCTGGGTCATTCGACTAAATGCAGGACGACATGCTGACCACGGATAACGTAGAGCATCTTCTCGAGCCCATTCGCATAGTTCTCCGAGACAGTCATGCGTAGTGAACGCGTGAGAGTGTTAGTAGTTGGGCAAACACCACCGCCATTTCATGGCCAGTCGGTCATGATTGACAAGCTCGTGACTGGTGAGTTTGATCGCGTCGAGATGCACCACGTGCGCATGACGTTTTCGAAAACAATCGATGACGTGGGCCGCGCCCGGCCCGCCAAGCTGCTTCACCTTGCAGGCGTGATTCGGCGCATCCTTGTGGCACGCCTCAAGTATGGAACGACCATTCTCTATTACCCGCCCGCGGGTCCAAATCGCATACCAATGTACCGGGATATCGCTATCCTTCTCGCGACGCGCCCACTATTCAAACACACTGTCTTTCACTTTCACGCCGGCGGTCTTACTGATCTAATTTCAGAGCTGTCGCCCATCGAACACACTCTGTTTACTCGCGCGTACTCGCGGCCAGACTGTGCCATCGCCCTCTCGGATCTCAACCCTCCCGACGGCGAAAGACTTGGGGCCGGGCGCAACCTCATCATTCCCTACGGCATCGAGGACAATGCCCCGCGCTTCACTAGGCGAGCGGGTAATAAGCAGGCATCGACGATTCTGTTCGTGGGCATGCTCACGAAATCAAAGGGGGTAATCGTGCTTCTCGAAGCGTGCCGGATTCTCAAAGACCGCTCGATCAAGTTCGAAGTTCAGCTGATGGGCCACTTCGCCTCAGACAGCTTTGAAGCAGAAGCGCGAAAATTTGTGGCGGCAAACGAGCTCGCGAGCCAAGTCTGCTTTCTTGGAGTGCGCACCGGCAACGAGAAATGGCAGACCTTTGCCGATGCGGACATCTTTTGTTTCCCATCCTTTTACGAATCAGAGACATTCGGTCTCGTGGTTCTCGAAGCGATGCAGTTTGGCTTGCCAGTCGTCGCGACCCGTTGGCGCGGCATCCCGTCGCTGATCGACGAAGGCGACAGTGGACACCTCGCCCCGGTTCAAAACCCAAAAGTCGTCGCCGCTCATCTCGAAATGCTCATCCATGAACCGGAAAAGGCTCGCGCAATGGGCGAGCGAGGCCGGCAGCGGTACCTAGCAGAGTTTACCCTCGAGCGCTGGCGCACCCGCATGGAAGCCGCGTTTCTGTCGGTACTGTCAAGTTAATGATCCGAATTTAATACCTTATCGGCGCACAATGATCGCAAAGCTTCTTGCAACATCTGAACGCCTGACGCAGCATCGGCGCTGCTGAGGGCTCAGTACTTTCCCTTGACCAATTCCTCAAGGATGAGCTTGTCTAGAGTGAGATCCGCAACCAACTGCTTTAGCCGACGGTTCTCGTCTTCAAGCTGCTTGAGGCGGCGGATCTCGGTCATTTATTGGCGAAGCGAAATTCCTGATTATGCCATCGGTCTGGTATGAAACGTTTGGCCTGA
>CAYOEI010000177.1:0-5584 GCA_964402825.1 uncultured Hyphomicrobiaceae bacterium | reverse complement strand
TTGTTGTCAATATTGTTGACAATATTATCGCCATATCTCACCCTGTATCGCAAACCAGCGGGGAGAGAGCGCTTTGGCGGCTCAAAAATTGCAAAATAAAGTCGTTCAGCTGGGCAGTTCCAATCCTGGAATGGAAAAGCTGCTCATGGAATTGCGGCGGCGCATCGTCAGCCAGGAACTGCTTCCGGGCGCCCGGCTTCGCGAGCAGGATCTCGCTTCCGAATTTGGTGTTTCCAGAGCCCGCATACGTGAAACATTCGGGATACTGGAAGAGCGCGGCCTTATAGAGCGCATTCCAAACAGGGGGGCCATCGTGACCCGTCTGGAAGCTGACAAAATCAAGGAATTGTTCGAGGTCCGGGAAGTCCTGGAAGCACAGATGGTTCGTCTGGCGACGGAAAAAGCGCCGCCTGAGACATGGGACAGCCTGATCGAGCTGTTCGGCCCCTCCATGGACGAGACGCTTGAGAGAAATGACTTCGATGCATACGCGGAAGCAAACTACCAGTTCCGGCGCAAATGTATCGCAGCGGCAGACAATGAGGTTTTGAGCAATCTCCTGGACAGCCTCTATGACCGCACGATGGTGCTGATCCGGCGCCTCGTGCTGGTTCCAGGAAGAGCGCAGGAAGGCATTCGCCAGCACCGGGAAATTCTGGCCGCCATGCGTGCTGGAAAAGCAGAGCAAGCGGAACGATTGAAACGAGCCAATATCCGCAGTGCTCGAGATTGGTTCAAGAACTACCAGAAATATCTGATGTAGGGGTGGACGATGGCCGAGACACAACCTGAACCAAAGACATCAGGACCCTTGTCGGGACTGCGCGTAATTGAGTTGGGGTCGACAATCGCCGGACCATTCTGCACGCGCCTGATGTCTGACTTTGGCGCGGACGTTATCAAGGTGGAGCAGGCGGAAGGAGACGCGTTGCGTTCCATGGGCCGCCAGTGCGAGGGCCGCTCGCTTTACGGGGCCTCAATTTTACGTGGCAAACGCGCCGTCTCCATCAATTTGCGCACGGACGAGGGTAGGGACCTCGCACGCCGTCTTTGCGAGAAGGCGGATATCGTGGTTGAGAATTTCCGCCCTGGCACCTTGGAGAAATGGGGGCTGGGGTACGAGACGCTGAGCGCGGTCAATCCCGGTCTGGTCATGGTTCGCATCAGCGGTTTCGGTCAGGACGGTCCTTATAGCGATCGCGGCGGTTACGGGGTTGTCTGCGAGGCGGTCAGCGGTCTGCGGGAGATTAACGGCGAGCCTGACCGGCCGCCGCCGCGCATGGCCACTTCGCTGACCGATTATATTACCGGGCTGTATGCGGCATTCGGTGCGGTCATGGCGATTTTCGAGAGGACTCGCAGCGGGCGCGGGCAGGTTGTCGACGCGGCGCTCTATGAAGGGTCCTTCAGTTTCATGGAACCGCATATTCCGGCGTTTCAGCAATTGGGAGAGATCGCCAGGAGAGACGGGCACAGGCTGCCCGGCAACACGCCCAACTCCCTCTATGGGACCCGCGATGACCGTCATATCGTCATAGTGGCTGCCTCAAACTCTGTCTTCGCCCGGCTTGCCGGGGCCATGGGGCAGCCCGCTCTGGCTGAGGATCCGTGTTTTGTCACGGCTCTGAAGCGGATCGAGAATGAGGATGCATGCGACGCCGCCATCGAGACATGGACCCGCTCGCTGGATTTGGCTCAAATTGAGCAGGCGCTCGAAGAGGCAAAAGTTCCCGCCGCTCGCATTTATACGGTTGAGGATATTTTCGCCGACCCCCATTTCCGCCACCGCGATATGCTGCTCGAGGTCGAAGACCCGGTCCTTGGGTCCATCACTCTCGCCGGGATCGTGCCAAAACTTTCTGCGACACCGGGCAAGGTGCGCTGGAGCGGACGCGAGATTGGCGCCGATACGGTGGACGTCCTGCAAAAGGAGCTCAAACTCACCGGCGCTGAAGTGGAAGCGTTGGCTCACTCAGGCGTTGTCGCTGGTCCTGATCTGCCTGCGGGCGGAGACAAGCCATGAGCTTTGACGACATGCTCGATGATTTGGGCAAACGCGAAGCCAAGGCCAGAGCCATGGGCGGCCCGGAACGGCTGGCCCGTCGCGAAGCCCAGGGGATTTTGAACGCACGGACCCGGATCGACGCCTTCATCGACCCCGGAAGCTGGGTGGAAACCGGCTTGCTCGCCGTCTCCTCCATCGTGCCCGAGGACCGGGATAAAACCCCAGCCGACGGCAAGATTGCCGGCTTCGCCAAGGTCGACGGGCGCATGGTCGCGGTCGCCTCCAATGATTTCACTACCAAGGGTGCGTCGTCCAGCGCGACCAATATGAAGAAGGTCGGTCACGTCAAACGGGTCGCCACGGAGCGCGGTTTTCCGCTTGTCTTCTTTGGTGAATCATCGGGCGCCCGGATGCCCGACAATATGGGCGCAAAGGGCATGGGGACCAATCTGGGGCACGACCCGCAACAATATGTGCGTACCCGCCAAACGCCCTGGGCGTCAGCCGTGCTTGGCCAATGCTATGGCTCCTCGGCATGGTACACCTGTCTGTCCGACTTCGTCGTTATGCGCAAAGGCGCGATCATGGCGGTAGCCAGCCCGGGCCTGGCGTCCTTCGCCATCGGTCAGGACGTAGAAGCCGAGGATTTGGGCGGCTGGAAAATGCATAGCGAGATTTCCGGCCTCATTGACCTGGTTGTTGAGAGCGACGAGGAGGCTCTTGACGAGATCAAGCGGTTCCTCAGCTACATGCCCTCCCATTGCAACGAACCACCACCGCTCGCATCCGTGCCCGCCGGCAGCGATGAGGGTGCGCGGCGCATTCTCGATATCCTGCCTGATAGCCGAAAGCGTGCCTATGACGTGCGAAAAATTATCAAATGCCTGGCGGATCTGGACAGCTTTTTTGAATTCAAACCCAAATTCGGGCGCCCCGCAGTAACCGGTCTGGCCCGCATGGATGGGCGAACGGTAGGGTTTATTGCTTCAAACCCCATGGGTAAAGCGGGGGCGCTGGATGTGGCGGCATGCGAGAAGGCAACCCGTTTCACTGTCATGTGTGACAGCTTTAATATCCCTTTGATCCTGCTCGTTGACACGCCGGGTTTCGTCATCGGCATCGAGGGCGAGAAACAAAAAGCGCCCGGAAAGATCATGAACTTCATGCAGGCCCTGCAAATGTGCACGGTGCCAAAACTCTCCGTGATCATGCGCAAGAGCTATGGGCAGGCCTATCTGAACATGGGAGGTGGGCGCAACTCAGATGATGTCGCTATCTGGCCGACCGCCGAGGTCAGCTTCATGGATGCCCATTACGCCACGCAAATTGTCACCTGGGGCCAGCAGGCATCCGATGAACGCAAACAGGAAATTCTCGAGCAGATGGAAAAGGACAGCTCTGCGTATTCGCTGGCGGAAATTTATGCCGCGCAGGCCGTGATCGCACCAGCCGATACCCGGCGCTATCTGATTCAACAACTTGAAATTCATGAACTGCGCATGTCCGGAGGTATCGGCGCGCATCGTATGGCGGCCTGGCCCACAACATTTTGAGTCTGCATTTTGAGTGCGGCGTAATCCGGATAATTTTTCAATTAAGGGGAGAAATTTATGGCAACAACCAACGTTACTTCTGAGGTCATCGGCACCGTTTGGAAGGTGGAAAAAGCGGTAGGGGATCAAGTTGCCGAAGGGGATCTGATCATGATTTTGGAATCCATGAAGATGGAAATCCCCGTCGAGGCGCCCCTCGCCGGTACGCTTAGCGAAATCAAAGTATCGCCCGATGACTCTGTGGAGGAGGACCAGATTTTATGCCTGATAGAGAGCTAGAAGACGGCGAAAGCTTCTGGGCCGAACAGATCGATGAGCTTAAAAAGCGGCGTTCATTAGTTGCCGAAATGGGTGGGCCTGAAAATGTCGCACGTCAGCATAAGGCCGGCCGTCTGACAGTGCGCGAACGCATTGAGCGCATCACCGATAAAAACAGTTTTCGTGAGGTCGGAACTCTTGCCGGAACCGGAGAATATGACGAGGAGCAGAAGCTCAAAAAGCTAACTCCCGCCACCTATGTGGCTGGCATGGCGCGGATAGACGGGCGGCCCGTGGCGATTGGCGGTGAAGATTTCACTGTGCGTGGCGGCATCAGTTTCGGGGCCCAGCGCCGCAAGGGCGGGCAGGGCGGCTTCATCGAGGACCTGGCGCATCATTACAAGATGCCGCTGGTGAACCTCATCGATGGCGCCGGCGGCTCGGTCACATCTGCGAAGCGGCGGGGTTTTGTCGTTTTCCCGGGCGTTGATGGGTTCGAGCGATCCGTCGAGCTTCTGGGCGAAGTTCCGGTGGTTTCCGCCGTTCTGGGTACTGCGGCGGGCGGTCCTGCGGGGCGCGCCATCTTGTCCCATTTTTCCGTCATGGTTGAAGGCACCAGCCAGATTTTCGCGGCTGGACCGCCAGTGGTGAAACGGTCTTTAGGGCAGACAATCACCAAGGAGGATTTGGGCGGGCCGGCTGTCGCGGTTAACAAGGCAGGCTCGATCCATAACGTGGCCCAAAGCGAGGATGACGCGCTGGCTCAGGTCAGGCGTTTCCTCTCCTTCATGCCGCAGAACGTCTGGGAGCTGCCGCCAGTGCTGCCTTCCGATGATCCGGTGGACCGCTGTGAAGACGCGTTGCTGGGTATCGTGCCCGAAAAGCGGACCCTGCCCTATGATATGAAGAAACTCGTGCAAATGGTCGTCGACCTGGACTCTTCATTCGAGATTCGTCCCACATATGGCCGCGCCGTAATCACCATGCTGGCTCGGCTCGCAGGCCGTCCGGTTGGGATCATTGCCAATAATCCAATGGTCTATGGCGGCGCCATGGACGCTGATGCGGCGCGCAAGCAGGTTCACTTCATGGAGCTCTGCGACACCTTCCATATCCCGCTGGTATTCCTCGTTGATGTGCCGGGCTTCATGGTTGGGCTGAAGGCGGAAACCGAAGGAACGCTGCGCGAAGGCATGCGCGTGGTCTATATGGCCGGGCAACTCAAGGTGCCGACACTGACCATGGTCATTCGCAAATGTTACGGCATGGCCGGCATGGCGACATGCAACAAGAACGATATTGACTTGAAGCTCGCCTGGCCCAGCGGCGAATGGGGCTCGCTGCCCGTCGAAGGCGGTGTCGCGGCGGCTTTTCGCCGTGAGATCGCGGCGGCCGACGACCCGAAGGCCAGAGAACGGGAACTGGAGGCGCAACTGCGGGTATACGCATCGCCCTTCCGCACGGCAGAAGCCCTGGCGGTGGAAGAGATCATTGATCCGCGTGAAACCCGGCCCGTTCTTTGCGAATATATAGCGCTGGCTGAGCAGCGCCTGAAGATCGGTCTTGGCCCACGCGCCAAGGCGGGGGTCGCTCCTTGAGCGACAAGCCATGAGCATTCGAAAAGTACTTGTCGCCAACCGGGGTGAAATCGCGTGCCGTATCATCCGAGCCTGCCATGCAATGAACATTGAAACAGTGGCGGTTTATTCAGAAGCTGACGCGGACGCGCTGCACGTGGCCGAAGCCAACCATAGCCTTGAGATCGGTC